>JAJPWX010000079.1:0-33886 GCA_021205755.1 Lachnospiraceae bacterium
GTATAAAGATGAGAACAGATAGGAAAGCGAAAAATTTTTCTTTACAAACCCAAAAGAATTTAGTAAAATAAATTTATTATATGGCTCTTTGTAATAAAGTAGCTTGTAATGTTATTACGGGGTATGGCGTAGCTTGGTAGCGCGCGCGGCTGGGGGCCGCGAGGTCGCAGGTTCAAATCCTGTTGCCCCGATTTTATGCTGCTTATTTGCTCTGTCTCCATAGCTTTATAATGTGAATTGATCTTATCGTCTAGTGTTTCTTCCTTCCACACTTTAATCTGGCCTCTTTTCCAACGTTAGGTTTATAGAGTCAGAAGCAGCAAAATTTTACCGATTGAACTGTCAGAAGATTCTGAAAATTCATTAGATTAATAAATAAAACGATATGTAACAGAAAAGTTAGCAATGAATCTTTTTTAATTGATCAATGCAAAAAAATAATTGGCACAATTTGTCGCGTAAAGTAAAATATAGCAAGGTGCTATCGAGATGGTAGCGGCGGTTAGTCCCCTGTTACGGGGAACTGTGATCCCCGATTACATAGAATCTGCTCATTTGCGGAACATCGAAGGAAAGGGGGAATTGCTTATGCTTACAATCAGCGACTTAATTGCAGTTCTGAGTCTCTGTTTGACCTCATTTGGTCTTGGCTATACGCTTGGAAGTAAGAGCAATAAAACAGAAAAATAACCGCCCCAGTCACCAACTAAGCGGTTATTTTTTTCGCATAAAATCTGGAGACTAACCGTCAACGCTTCACGGTAGCACCTTTTTCTTTTAAAAATATAACACATCTATTCATGAAATGCAATGTTAATTTTTATTGTCTCCAACAAACTGTTTATATGGATGCAAACAAACTTTCCGGATAAGCACCCGCTTCTACCAGTTCCTGAATGGAGGCCTTCACCACCGGCACATCCTCCCGGAATGTCACGCCAAACCACTTATCCTTCGATGGAAGAACTGTAATATCCACCCGGTGTTCTTTTAGCAACCGGTCAGCGATTGTCGGCAGAAGAAATTCCGCCTTTTTCTCGTTCCCGTGCAAATTTTCCAGAAATCCACGAAAGCCGGTTGCCAGTTCATCCATAAAATCAGGAGTAAATCCCCAAAAATTCATGGATACCAAGGAATCCGGATCCAGACGAATCAGGCTGGCGTTCTCCGCATACACAGCTGCCCCATCCGTTGTCTTTATAATGTCTTTCGTCTCAAGGATTTCAATCAGCTCACCAGCATCGTTCAGACGGCAGATGCCGCGCGTTACGCCTCCGTGCTCGGAAAGTGTATTTTTCAGGACAAATCCAGCCATGCAAAAATGAAATTTTCCAAGTACAGACGGTTCGGATGCCTTCTCTCCGGTCAGGAAACTGTGGACTTTGCGAAAAGCATCTTTTCCATAATAGTCATCTGCATTGATAACTGCAAACGGTTCGTGCACGACCTCCCGGCACGCGAGTATGGCCTGTCCGGTTCCCCACGGTTTTTCTCTGCCATCTGGTACGGCAAAGCCATCCGGAATATCTTCGAGCTCCTGAAACGCATATTCCACATGTATCTTTTTTGCGATGCGATCCCCGATAATTTCCCGGAAATCCTTTTCCATGGAATGCCGAATCACAAATACGACTTTATTAAAGCCAGCCTCAATCGCGTCATAGATGGAATAGTCCATAATAATCTCACCGCTCGGTCCAAAGGAAGTCAGCTGCTTTACACCGCCTCCGCCAAAGCGGCTGCCAATCCCGGCTGCCATGATTACGAGTGTTGTATCTTTCATAACATTTCCCTTTGCATAATCCGTTATTTCAGAGCAGAAAAACAGCAGGCCTCAGACATCCTGCTGCTCTGCTATGTGTCGTCTTCGGCATCTCACAATATAAATTACACCAGCCGGAGCGTGTTCCCGGGATATTCAAAGTGAGACCGGACACCTCCGATACAGTATGTCCCGCAGGACAGACCGCACTCCTCCCAGAACTGGTGTAATTGCCTGAATACTTACATCGTATCTTTAGCTTTATGCCGGATACGCTTTATTCTTCTCATCCGCCAGGGTAGGATCTACCTTCTGCTCCTGTGCCTGTCTGTATTTGAAGAAATCTACCGCTACCTGCGGGAAGAGTGCGTAAGTCAATACGTCCTCATCCTGCTCCGACCACTGTGCCATCTCTGAACGCAAGGTATCCAGCTCATCCGGAATCAAATCTGCCGGACGGCAGGTGATGGTTTCCGCATCGCCGATGCACTTCTTCTTCACTTCTTCATTAAACGGCTTCACGGTTGCACCATACTTGCCGCTTAAGATATCCTTTGTCTCCTTGGTTACCATCTTGTAGCGCTCGCCGCCTACGATGTTCATCACAGCCTGTGTACCTACAATCTGGGACGACGGCGTTACCAGAGGCGGCTCGCCGAGGTCTTTACGCACCTTCGGAACCTCTTCAAGCACTTCGTAGTACTTGTCTTCTGCGTGCATATCCTTCAGCTGTGAAGTAAGGTTCGAAAGCATACCGCCCGGCACCTGATACAGCAGCGTCTTGATATTGACGCCCATATTCTTCGGATTCAAAAGGCCGCTCTCGAGCGCCTCATCGCGCATCGGACGGAAGTAATCTGCAATCTCATCGAGCAGCTGGCTGTCAAAACCTGTGTCGTACGGAGTCCCCTTAAAGGTCTCTACCATTACCTCAGTCGCCGGCTGAGAAGTACCCAGAGCGAACGGCGACATTGCGGTATCGATGACATCTACGCCTGCTTCTACCGCTTTCAGATAAGTCATCGAAGCCACACCAGACGTATAATGGGTATGAAGCTGAATCGGGATCTTTACAGCTCCCTTCAGAGCTGTCACGAGCTCGGTTGCCTGATACGGCAGAAGAAGGCCGGCCATATCCTTAATGCAGATAGAATCCGCGCCCATCTCTTCGATTTTCTTTGCCAGATCTACCCAATATTCCAGCGTATACGCGCTGCCGAGAGTATAAGACATCGCGACCTGCGCGTGTACCTTTTCTTTGTTTGCTGCCTTTACTGCAGTCTGCAGGTTACGCAGATCGTTCAGACAGTCGAAAATACGAATGATATCAATGCCGTTGGCAGCGGATTTCTGTACGAAATACTCTACCACGTCGTCCGCATACGGACGGTAACCAAGGATGTTCTGTCCACGGAACAGCATCTGCAGCTTTGTGTGCTTAAAACCATCACGCAGCTTGCGAAGTCTCTCCCACGGATCTTCCTTCAGGAAACGCAGGGAAGCGTCAAACGTCGCGCCGCCCCAGCACTCTACGGAATGATAACCGACTTTATCGAGCTTTTCCACGATCGGAAGCATCTGCTCGGTCGACATTCTGGTCGCGATCAGAGACTGATGCGCATCACGCAGAATCGTCTCTGTGATTTTAATCGGCTTAGCAGCCGGTTCTGATGTTTTTGGGGAATTCCCTTTCTTATCAGCCATATTCGTCCTCCTAATCGGGCAGCGGCAATGATCCCCTGCCCTTCTATGTTTTCTTATATTTCCCGCGCTGCGGAAGCCATCTTACAGCCAATCTACTTCACACCATAGATCGCCATAAAGGTACCGGCCGTCACAGCTGTACCGATCACACCGGCCACATTCGGCCCCATCGCATGCATCAGCAGGAAGTTCGTCGGATCCTCCTCCGCACCGACCTTCTGCGACACACGGGCCGCCATCGGCACGGCGGATACGCCGGCGGAGCCGATCAGAGGATTGATCCTGCCATGCGTCAGCTTACACATCAGCTTACCCAGTAGAACACCGGCCGCTGTACCAATCGCAAACGCAAGCAGTCCGAGAACAACGATCTTAATGGTGTCCATGTTCAGGAATGCTTCCGCACTCGTGGTAGCACCAACCGAGGTACCCAGCAGAATTACGACAATGTACATCATCGCGTTCGACGCTGTCTCCTGCAGCTGCTTTGTGACGCCGCACTCGCGGAAGAGGTTACCAAGCATCAGCATACCTACCAGCGGAGCAGTGGTCGGCAGAAGCAGACACACAACAATCGTGATGATAATCGGGAAAAGAATCTTCTCCAGCTTCGATACCGGACGAAGCTGCTGCATCTTAATGCTGCGCTCTTCTTTGGTGGTAAGCGCTTTCATAATCGGCGGCTGAATGATCGGAACCAGAGACATATACGTATATGCCGCCACCGCGATGGAACCCATCAGCTCCGTCTGGCCAAGCTTACCTGCCAGGAAGATGGAGGTCGGGCCATCCGCACCACCGATGATAGAAATTGCCGCTGCCGCTTTTCCGTTAAAGCCAAGCAGGATAGCGAAGAAATACGCCGCGTAGATACCGATCTGCGCCGCTGCGCCGAGCAGGAAACTGATCGGGTTCGCAATCAGCGGACCGAAGTCGGTCATTGCCCCGACGCCCATGAAAATCAGCGACGGAAGAATACTCCACTCATCCAATGTATAGAAATAATATAGAAGCCCGCCTGCGTGAGAAACGCCCGCCGCGTCGACATAAGGCTCTGCCATAATATCCGGATAGATATTTACCAGCAGCATACCAAACGCGATCGGAACCAGAAGCAGGGGCTCAAAATCATGTCCGATTGCCAGATACAGGAAAAAGAGCGCTACAATGATCATCGCGTAGTTGCCGACGGTCAGATTCATAAAAGCGGTCTGTTCCCATAAGTTTGACAACGTATTTACAACATAGGCCATTCTATTACCTCCCTATTAGTCAAAACCCGGGTTAGTTCAGAGAAGCCAGAACATCGCCATTCTCTACTGACTGGCCAACCGCTACATCCATGCTTGCCACTGTGCCGTCCTGCGGAGCAACAACCGGGATCTCCATCTTCATTGCTTCCAGGATGATCAGGTTCTGGCCTTTCTTTACCGCGTCGCCCACCTTTGCTTCCAGGCTGAGCACCTTGCCCGGTACAGAAGCGGTCACTTTCACAGCACCTGCCGCGCCGCCTGCTGCCGGAGCTGCTTTCGGAGCCGGAGCCGCTTTCGGAGCCGGAGCCGCCTTCGGAGCTGCCGCTGCTGCAGGAGCTGCCGCTACTGCTGCTCCTTCGCCTTCTTCCACTGCCACATCATATACATTTCCGTTTACTGTAATGGTATAAGTTTTCATGATTTTCCTCCTGTATTCAGGCTCTGCGCCAGTTTCTGTTATTTACTTTTTTAATCGAGCGAACGACATACGCGTCGCCGGTATTTACTGTGGTCTCAGACTCACGGAAAGCTGCAATTGCCGCTGTGATCACCGCAACCAGCTCCAGATCATCTTCCGGATTCACTTCCTCCTCTGCGACAGGAGCAACTGGTGCAGGGGCGGGAGCCGGTGCCGGTGCCGGTGCGGGCTCGTTTTTCTTTTTCCTCGCCTCAAGCGCTTCCGGGATATAATGAATCTTACTGATCAGGAAGCTTAAAAATGCCAGCATCAGGAATACGATACAGATACCCATCACCGTATTCATCGCTGCTTTCTGCATCATAACGCCCAGCGTGTAGTCCACATCCCAGGTCAGATCCGTCAAAGACATCACATACTGGCCATAGGTAGAAGAATACGTGTACTCATAATCCATCGTGACGGTAACAGTACCGCCCTTGCTGACCCCATCATAACTCGCAGTCGCCGAAATGCTGCCGCCATAGCCGTCCGAAGTCATCTCCGAACCGGTAATCTCAGTCACTTCCACATAATTGCCCAGCTCAGACTTTACCGTATTCCAGTTGTACGCGATCAGAGCGGTAACCGAATCCTCACTCTCCATATAAGAGTCAACCTGTTCGTCTGTCCACGCGTCAACCTGCACAAGATAGTTGTCAATCAACTGCATATAGTATTCTTCCGCAGTCATTTCTTCCGTTTCTGCCTCAGTCTCGTCCTCTGCCGCATCAGAAGTCTCCTCTTCCGCGGCAGCCGCGTCTGTGTCTTCTTCCGCCGCATCGTTCGCCAGAGTTTCTTCCTCGTCGACGGTCTCCACTGCGGCCGAATCCGTCTCATCCTCCGCGAGGGCGCTCATGGAAAAAGCGGAAACAGTAAGTCCAAGCGCCAGCATTATAGCTTTTAATCTAACTTTCATCTGTTTCACCTCGTTTATACTGTTCCATGTTTTCTGGACGGACCGTCCTCTCTCTTTGTATAGAGCATCTCAAATGCGCCGATCACGTATTTTCTCGTATCCTCAGCCTCAATGATGTTGTCTACATATCCTCTCTTTGCCGCAGAGAGCGCACTCGACTGCAGGGAAGCATACTCAGCAGCTTTCTCATTGATTACCTTACTGTCCTCATCCGCATACATGATCTTAGCTGCAAGCTGCGCGTCCATCATACCGATCTGCGCGTCCTTCCACGCAAAAGTCATATCTGCGCCGATCGCCTTGCTGTTCATTACAACATACGCGCTGCCAAATGCCTTGCCGATGATCACATTCACCTTCGGCACAGTCGCGTTCGCAAACGCCGCGGTCAGCTTCGCCGCCGCTTTCGCGATCTTCTTCTCAGAGCATTTGCATGCCTTGAAGCCAGTCGCGTTTGTCAGCGTCAGAACCGGGATCTCAAAGGCATCGCAGAAAGAAACGAACTCAGCTGCTTTCTCTGCTCCGCGCGCACTGATGACACTGTCAAAGGATTCCTTCACTTCGCCGTCTTCGCCATAGACTTCCGTACGGTTCGCCACAGCGCCGACGGTCGTGCCATTCAGGCGCAGGAAACCGGTCACCATATCCGGTGCATAAGCTTCTTTCAGTTCTACGAAAAGATTATTATCCGCAATATTGGAAAGCAGAATCGAGGTATCGCCGGCTGCATTCGCCAGATCTTCACAGGCACGGTTCAGTTCATCGGTGCATTCCTCATAGGAAAGGTCGTCTTCATTGTTCGCCGGAAGCATACATACCAGCGCACGGATGTTATTCAGAATCTCATCCTCAGAGCCGACAAAGTCAATCATCCCGGTCTCCTCGCTCTGGAACTTCGCGGAAGATGTATCGCACTTTTCCTTTGTATTGCCCGGAAGCGCGTTCGGTGAGTTCACGAAAAGCTCAGCCTTGGAACCTTCCATAAACGTAAAGTCAGCCAGACCCGGAATCAGTGCCATACCGCCGCCGCATCTGCCAAACACTGCCGTGATCTGAGGTACAACGCCAGACGCAAGCGCCTGCTTCTGATAAATCTCACCAAAAGCATTCAGGGCATCTGTCGCCTCCTGAAGGCGCAGGCCTGCGCTGTCCAGAAGTCCAATCACAGGAGCCCCCGTCTTCATTGCCAGATCATACAGTCCCGCAATCTTCTTCGCGTGCATTTCCCCGATCGATCCGCCCAGAACAGACGCATCCTGGCTGTAGACATACACCAGGTGTCCGTCGATCACACCATAACCTGTGATCACGCCATCGCCAGGTGTCTCTGTCTGCGGCAGGTTGAAATCCGTACTTCTGGCTGTCACATACCCGCCGATCTCTACAAAACTGTTGTCGTCAAGCAAAGAAGCAATTCGTTTGCCTGCCAAGTTTTGTGTTGTAATACTCATTATTCAGCCCTCCATTGTTAAAATTTACGTAAACGATTCCTGATCGTTTACATCCGCGCCGACCGCAAAAGCAGTCTTGTGCTTCGCAACCATATGCTTTTTTTAAGATAAAATATCACTGCCCCTAATACATCTTGTCTATCTTAGCGTGTTTCGCTAAAAAATGCAAGCCTTTTGTCACACAATATCTTGTAGATTTTCTTCCGAAATGTGCCGAATTTTTGTATAAATATGCCCGAATGTCCCGGTGCCTGCAGCGGCTAGCGGATCGTCCCGCCCCCAGCAATAAAATCTCCGTCATAAAACACGACCGCCTGTCCAGGTGTAACGGCGCGCACAGGCTCATCAAAAATCACCTCCGCACAGTCGCTGCCCACCAGCCGCACAGTTGCGGGCGCACCGGAATGATTGTAGCGAATCTTCGCCATCACGCGCATTCCGTCTGTGAAAGCCGGAACACTCATGTAGTTCAGCTGGTCACAGAGCAGATGATCGGTAAAAACATCCTCCGCATCTCCTATGACGACTTCATTTGTCTCCGGACGGATTTCTGTGACGAAGACCGGATGCCCCATCGAGAGATTCAGCCCTTTCCGCTGCCCGATCGTGTAGTGGGTAATTCCCCTGTGCCTGCCGAGGATCTGCCCATCCGCCGTCACAAAGTTTCCCGGCGGCGGTACGGGACATGTGCTGTTTTTTTCAATAAATCCGGCGTAATTCCCATCCGGGACAAAGCAAATCTCCTGGCTGTCCGGCTTATGCGCGACAGTTAATCCGATTTTCTCCGCAATTGCGCGTATCGCCGGTTTGTCATACGCTCCGACCGGCATCAAGGTATGGGCCAACTGCTCCTGTGTCAGATTATAGAGTGCGTAAGTCTGATCCTTCGCGGCAGTCACGGAACGTCGAATCGCGTATCTGCCGTTTGACAGGCGCTCCACCCGCGCATAATGCCCGGTCGCAATAAAATCCGCTCCGATCTGCATGCTGCGGTGCAGCAGGGATTCCCATTTCACATAGCGATTGCAGGCGATACAGGGATTCGGCGTGCGGCCAGCCAGATATTCCTCCATAAAATAACAAATCACTTTTTCGCGGAATTCCTCCCGGAAATTCATCACATAATGCGGTATTCCAATCATCTGAGCCACACGGGCAGCGTCCTCTGCAGCGCTCAGGCCGCAGCATCCACCCTTTTTGCTGACATCCTCATCCGCTTCCCTGGGCCAGATCTGCATGGTCACGCCGATTACATCATAGCCAGCCGCTTTCAGCAGATAAGCAGCCACGGAGGAATCCACGCCGCCGGACATGCCGACGACTACTTTTTTTCCATTTATCATCCTCTTCTTTTCCTGTCCTGTTCCTCAAAAGCATTCTTGCGGGAATGAAACCTGCCCAAGCCGAAGCTTTGTCCTCGCATCTTATCCCGGCACATGTCAGCAAAGGGTTCCTATGAAACGGGTTCTGGCGCAGCCTGACAGCAAGTGTCAGGCTCGCCGTGAATCGTACTGACAAAGTCCTCATATTGCGGCGACATATTCCGCAGCCGCTCTACGATCTGCTTTATTTTTTCTACTGTAAAATCAATTTCTTCCTTTGTCGTCTCCGCGCTCAAAGTCAGCCGCAGAGACCCATGTGCGATGTCCTCGGGAAGCCCCAGAGCCAGCAGCACATGAGACGGGTCAAGCGATCCGGAGGTACAGGCTGAACCACTGGATCCGCAGATTCCCTCCATATCCAGCATAATCAGCAGGGTTTCCCCTTCCACAAATTGAAAACTGAAATTCGCATTGTTCGGAAGCCGCCTGGTACGGTGCCCATTCAGCCGCGTATAAGGGATTTCCTTCAGTACACGGTCAATCAGATAATCGCGCAGCCTGATCTCATATACTGTGCGTGTCTCCATCGTCTCTGCCGCCTCCTTGGCGGCCTGGCCAAACCCCACAATCCCCGGCACATTCTCCGTACCGGCGCGTCGATGACGCTCCTGTGCGCCGCCGTGAAGGAAAGAGCGGATGCGCAGATTTCTTCGAATATACAAAAAGCCGACTCCCTTCGGCCCATTCAGCTTGTGCGCGCTCGCACTCATCAGATCAATCTGCAGTTCCTCCACATTAATCGGCAGCTGACCATATGCCTGCACTGCGTCCGTGTGGAACAAAATGCCATATTTTTTTGCGATTGCCCCTATCTCGCGAATTGGCTGTATCGAGCCAATCTCATTGTTCGCAAACATCACAGAGATCAGAAAAGTTTCCGGACGGATCGCCCGCTCCAGCTCCTCCAGCCGCACAATGCCGCTTTCATCCACATCCAGATAGGTAACCTCGATTCCTGCTTTTTCCAGATATTCACAGGTGTTTATAATCGCATGGTGTTCTATTCTGGTCGTTATCAAGTGATTCTTATGCGTCTCTGTCACTGTATTTCCCACATGAAAGCTGCAAAACATCTCCGCCGCAGCTTTTAACGCCCAATTATCCGACTCCGTACCCCCTGCCGTAAAATAAATTTCTTCCGGCCTTGCTCCGATCGTAGAGGCAATCCTCTCACGGCTGAGGTTCACCGCCTCCCTGCTCTTCACACCGATACCGTAAATACCGGATGCATTGCCATAATATTCAGAAAAATACGGCAGCATCGCCTCTACGACCGTTGGTGATGTCTTCGTCGTCGCCGCGTTATCCAAATATATAAACTCCTCCATATCGGATTCGACTCCTTTTAAATCTGTTTTATATCTAGCCGTTGCAGTGTTTCCCGCTGTAGTCTTCCGGGTGTTCACGGCTCTTTTCAAGCACTTTTTTGCTTTCTTCCACCAGCTGGCTGATATAGATGTCATCCATCGCCGCATCAATGCTCTCGTTGATCCGCTGCCAGACATATTTCGTCACGCAGAGATCCGCCCCCTCACAGCCCTCTTCATTAAATGCGGAACAGTCTACCGCACGCATATCTCCTTCCAGCGCCCGGAGTACATCTCCCACTGTAATCTGGTCTGCCGATCGCGTCAGACGGTAACCGCCCTGCACGCCGCGCGTGCTTACTACCAGGCCCGCCCTGCGCAGCTTGGCGATAAGCTGCTCCAGATAACTCTCTGAAATTTCCTGGCGCTCCGAAATACTGCTGATCGAGACAGCCTCTGTCTCACTGTTTAAAGCCAGATCCACCATCGCACGCAGGCCGTACCGCCCCTTTGTTGATAGTCTCATGTTTCCTCCTGTGATAATTTCCCGGCTGAAATCTTCCACTTTGCGAAATATTTTACCATAATTTTTTTTCATCTTCAACCGTAAAACTGCATATGCTTAGACAAATCCCCTGTTCGGGAGCCCTGCCATGAACCAGAAAAATTATCTTATGAAAGGAACCTTCCTGCTGACTGCCGTGGGACTGCTGACCAGAGCCGCAGGCTTCTTTTATAAAATATTCCTTTCGAGGACCATCGGTGCATCGGAAATCGGCCTTTATCAGATCGCAATTCCGGTTCTGTCTTTTTGCACTGCGCTCTGCGGCGGCGGCATGCAGACTGCCATCTCCAAGCTGGTCGCGAAGTACCGCGCGGAACACAGCCAGCGCAGGATGAGACAAACTCTGGCGGCCGGACTCTTATTGTCCGTCTCCCTGTCCATGATTCTCTCAGTTATTCTTTATTTCGGCGCAGATCTAATCGCGCAGCGGCTGCTGCTGGAAAAAGCATGCGGGAGGCTGCTGAAAATCATGGCTTTTTCCCTGCCATTTGGCATGATTCACGGCTGCGTCTGCGGCTACTTTATGGGTGCAAAGCATATCGTGCCGCCCGCCCTGGCGCAGTTTATTGAGCAGCTCATCCGCATCCTTTTTGTCATACTTGCCTATACCTTGTCTTTAAAAAACAGAAAACAGGCAGACGCAAGCCTCATGGCATCCGGAGCAATGGCCGGAGAAGCTGCATCTGCTATCTACTGCATGGTGTGTCTGTATGTTTTAAGTATAAAGAACTCCCAGATAAAAAACACAACTCCTGTTGACGTCCCATTTTCCAAAAAATGTTCTCCGCTGCATCGTCTTACTGCTTCCATCCGGCAAATTCTCCCCATCTCTGTCCCTCTCAGTCTGAATCGCACACTGATGTGTGTCCTTCAGGCAATTGAGGCCGCCCTGCTCCCACAGATGCTGCGGCTTTCCGGACTGACCTCCTCCGAGGCGCTTTCCGTCTACGGAACACTGACCGGAATGGCGCTCCCCATGATTCTTTTTCCCACCGCTATTACCTCCGCGCTTGGGATGCTCCTGCTCCCGACCGTATCAGAAGCACAGGCACTTCACCAGGAGAATCATCTTGCCCGTACAGTCAACGCCTCTTTTCTCGGAAGTCTGCTGCTCGGCAGCTTCTGTCTGGGAGGATTTCTGCTTTTTGGAAGTAAAATTGGCAGCATTCTCTTTCAAAATGAGTTCGCCGGAACCTGTATCCGCCGCCTTGCGCTGCTCTGTCCGCTGATCTACATCAGTACAACCCTGACCAGCATTCTGCACGGCCTGAGCAAATCTGCTTCTCTCTTACTCTGGAACCTTGCCGGATTTGCACTGCGCCTGCTCTGCGTACTGTATCTGGTGCCCACCTGCGGAATCAATGGATATCTCTGTGGAATGTTTCTTGACCAGATTCTGCTCACCGGTTGTATTCTGTTTTCCCTGCACCGCCAAAATATACTGACCGTCTCCATTCCCGGATCACTTACCCGGATGTTTTTCCCGGCTATCATCGCCGGTGGCTGCACATTTTTCTTTTTTCATCTCCCGGCACAAAAAATTCCCGCCCAGATCTGCCTGATCATAGGCGGGATAATCTACTGTACTGTCTTTCTGTTCTCCATGCTGCCAGCTTTCACTGGTTCCGCGGCTTCTGATTTATATAAATAATCTTCCGCAAGGTTTCGGAGAGCAAACCCTACGATACCTTTCTGCGTCTGCGGTATACTCCGTCGCCGGCTAAAAGTGCCAACGCCACAAGCATCAGATTCAAATAAAATCCCAGCGGCATATCGTCTCCGGTTTTCGCTGAAGTAGTTTCTGTCTCTGTCGTACTCTCACTGACCGCATCCTTTGTTTCTCCGGTTTCTTTTCCGGAATTGCTCTCACTTACAATCTCCTGGTTAGTGATGGTCACGACCGCTGACGAATCGGATTCTGACACAGTCACAGCAGAATTGTCAACCGATACCAAATACATAAAATCAGCCGACTCCGCGATCGGATTGCCTTCCTCATCTACCTCCGTGACATACAGCGTCACCGGCTCTTCCTGGTTAAGCGCTATATAAACCACAACACTCACTTCCGACCGCCCGGACATACTTAGTTCCACGATATTATATGATACCAGATCGGACAAGGTCGTATATGCAGCATCTGCAAAAATTCCTGCGTAGAACACTGCATCACCTGCAAATGCCTCACCATCCCCATCCAACAGCTTCTTTGTGATCGTCAGCTCCGCTTCCTTATAGAATCCGCTCGGCAAAGAATAAAACTCATTTACAAAAGCAACTGCCGCAGTTTCTCCTTTCTCTACCATTATCTCATTACCATCCGCGTAATCCGCGTAAAACAGGGTATTATCCCCAACCGTTCCGGTCACGATCGCCGTGCCTGCCGCATCACACTCGGATACGTAATAATTCGTTTCCGCTTCCAATCCGTCAAACGTCACCGTTACGGAATCTGCGTGCTGATAAAACAGTGTTTGAATCTCAGAGACGCGCTGTGTACACTCCGGATCACTGTAAAGTGCCACATAGAACATCTCGTTTTCCGCGCCGATATGACTCTCGCTCTGGCCATTATCATAAATCAGCGTCTTCGTCACAGAGATAGATACCTCTTTTTCCTCCTCAACCTCGTACTTTGGATCCTCCACTGTCAGACTGACAGAAGCTCCTTCTTCCGCTGTAAAGGTCTGGTTGCCTGCAATGCCATATCCCTCCGGCGCGCTCACCTCCACCAGCTGACAGGTCTCGCCTTCTCGCAGCTCGGCCGTAAATGTGTGTGTACTGCCATCCGAAGTCCATTCCTCAACCGTATTTCCGCTCGCATCAACAAGCCGCAGCACAGCGCCCGCAAGTGCTTCACCCGTCGAAGCGTCCAGTTTGCCAACAGAAACTGTTACTTCGACAAATTTCTCGGTTTCCGTTTCCGTCTCAGGCTCCGTTTCTGTTTCCGTCTCCGTTTCCGTCTCGGGCTCCGTTTCTGTTTCCGTCTCGAGCTCCGTCTCCGTCTCGGGCTCCGTTTCTGTTTCCGTCTCCGTTTCCGTCTCGGGCTTCGTTTCTGTCTCAGGCTCCGGCTTCGTCTCGGGCTCTGGCTTCGTCTCTGGCTTCGTTTCAGGCTCCGTTTCAGCAGTATTTATGAAATCATATCCATTCTGTTCAGAAGTATAACCATCCACCTCAGCTTCGGCAACTGTATAGGCATATTCATGTCCATCTTTCTGGTCAAAGCGGTCAAGGCCGTTAAACGAATATGTTTCTGCTCCATCGATCAGTACCACGCTGTCAATCTTTACGCCATCCTGATACAGTTCAATCGTGATATCCGGATATTCCGTTCCCTCCGGCGCAATCCAGGTCTTTGTACCGCTGACGTTGATCTTCTCCTGGCTGATATTCACAAAGTTCATTCCGTTTTGCACAGAGGTATAGCCCTCAACAGCTGCTTCCATTACTGTGTAAACATACTTGTGGCCGTCTTTCAGATCGTAAACATCCAACCCTGCAAATACATACCTCGTGGAAGACGCCGACAGTTCCACACTCTTGAAAGAAATTCCATCCCGATACAGATAAATAGTGATTGTCGGGTACTCTGTGCCTTCTGCCGCATACCATGTTTTTGTGCCGCTGATGAATGTTGTTTCCTGCTTAATCGTATTGGTAACTGTAAAACTGTATCCATCCGCACCCTTTGTCACGCTCGATGTATAGGCAGAATCTGTCATATCCTCCGCCAGAGAATATGTAATCTTATGCCCCTTGTAGTAAACAGGCAAATCCTTAAACGTACAGCTCCAGCTTTCACCCTCGCTTTTGTATATCTTCTGCGTGTATTGCTGCTTATAGGATATACCATCAGAACTAACACTAGCGGTCAGCGTCACGCTGACAAACGAAGGTCGGCCATCTTTTACATTACCATCCACCCACTTCTTTGTGACAGTCACGTCTGTCGTCTCCGGGATATGCGTATTCGTAATCGTCACGCCAGTGCCGTCGTTACTCCACTCAATGACCGGAGCGCTGCTTCCTGCATTGTATTCAGCTACTGTTTCCTCAGCAATCGCATAGCTAATCTTTACACCCTTGTAATAAACAGGCAATTTCTTAAACGTATATTTCCAGCTGCCTGCAGAAGTCAAAGTCGCGTTATATGTTTTACTATACGACAGCGAAACGGTTGAAACCGAACCGGTAAGAGTTATTTTAACCGATGCCGGTCTCTTTCCATCCTGATTATCGTTATCATCCCATACCTTCGTAACATTGATTTCCGTTTTCTCCGGAACATGCGTATTCGTGACCGTAAAGGAATAACCAGTCGTATCTGCTTTAATTTCTGCAGTGTATTTACTTACTGTATCTTCGGTAAGAGCATACTTGATCTTTGTGCTGCCATTATAAACAGGAAGGTCTGTAAAGGTATATGCCCACCCTGTACTTTCCGATAATGTCACTTCATATGTCTTTGTATAAGCAGAACCAGCCGTTCCTGTCAGCGTCACTTTCACGCTGCTCGGTCTCACACCGTCCTGGTTTTCTCCGTCATCCCAAACTTTTGAAACAGAAACATCGGTAACCAGGATATTCGTTAGAATATATCCCGCATCGACACCAGCGGCCAGTGCTGCTGCATCATCCATCACTTCCATCTTTGTATCGTCGTAGGAATAAGCCATACCAACTATATCAAAGTCTTCTTCTTCAATGGTGTAAATATACGCGTTTCCATCCTGATCAACCGAAGGAAGATTGGTAAAGTAAAGCGTTTCCGTCCATTTTCCGGTGCTCGTATCTCCGCTGAACTTCAATCTGGAAACTTCCACCGCTTCCGTGGTTGCAGTTGTCCTTGTCAAAGCGTTGGTTACAGATGTTGCGCGAAGCAGTTTGATCACCACAGAAGCCGGACGGGTATTCTTTTCATTATCACCATCCACCCATTTTTTTGTCACAGAAACCGTCATACCGCCCGGATTTCCAATCGTGACGTAACCATTCGAACCGATGCCTCCGCCGCTCACTGCCGCAGTATTATTGGAAATCACCACAGAGGGCGTCCATCCGGTCAGGCTGGCCGAGGTGATGCTGCTGTCCTCCAGATAAAGCACGCTGGTCTGGTTCTGAAGGCCGTTGGCAGAAACAGATGTTCCGTCCTGATTCGTCCAATTGTATGCCGTACCATCCGCAGCAAATTCAGAAACGTAGTATGCTTCATTCACACCGCCATACTGCACTTCTCCAAGGCTGATCTGGTCGCCTTTTGATCCAGCAGCATTGTCTAATATAGCCGCACCATTCTCCCGGTAAATCTTCACTACAGACGTAGAGCAGCCGGCAATACCGCCGCCAAGCACAGCAGCTGTGTTGCCCTGAATCAGGACATTGGAGAGATTCAGCGTACCGGTCGCATAGGTCGTTCCGTCAACGTTTCTCTCACCGTTTACGTAAATTCCGCCGCCGCCAAAGACTCCGCTCTGACTGGTATTTCCGGTAATTGTTCCTGCGCTGATATTCGCAGTACATTCGCACTGAATATAGATACCGCCGCCCTGCTCGCCGGAAACATTGCCGCTGATGGTTCCGCCTGCCGCGGAAACGCTCGCCCGGGACGCCTTGCTGTTTTGACCGGCAGAAGCAACCATATTTAATGTAGTAGATGTACCAACATTTGCCGTCGACTCCCCGACAGCGATGCCTCCGCCGCCATGCGCCGCTGTATTATCGGATACAGTTCCTCCTGTAAAATTCATAACCGCGTTGCTAAATACCGCTGCACCGCCGCCGAAATTCGTCGCCGTATTGCCCGAAATCTCGCCGCCGCTCAGATTGAATACCGCGCCGCTTCCGCTCACAACCACACCGCCGCCGTTGTAAGCGGTATTGCCGCAGATCTCGCCGCCGTCCATGTTAAGCGTACCGCCATTGCAATATACCGCACCGCCATACGCATAAACCGTTCCGCTGGAAGTTTCGCTGTATATATTATTCTTCAGGACAGCGCCCTCTGTCACAGAAAGTGACGCACCGGAATTTACCAGAACCAGACTGCCTTTTGCCGATGCATTCATGCCGTCAATGGTAATATCTTCAAGCGTAAGTGCTGCCCCGCTGCCGGATACCTGAATCAAAGTCCCGCTAAAGGACGGATACCGCATCAATTTATAGTCAGATAACTCGGATAACGTCCATGTTGCTGTATCCCTGACTGTAACAATGCCAATGATATAAATGCCCTGTATTTCTTCCGTATTCTGATTAGCCGCAGCGTTTGCAGATACGATCTCGGCAAGCACTTCCTTTGCCCGTTTAAATGTTTTGACGGGTGTTTCATAGGTTGTACCGTTGTTCTTATCATCGCCGTTCACGCCATCCAGATACACACCGCTGGTTATGATTGTTCTGGCGATCATGGTTCCGTTCTCACCGACCCCTACGATCTCTACCAGCACTCCCGCACCAGTGATCACAATCCGATCCGCCAGATTGTCTGCAAGTCCTTTTGCAGGATCAGAGGGCACAATCAGGGAAACGGTCTCTGTGTTCCCTCTTGTATTCAGGAGCTCCTCCAGGTCGGAATCAATCTCCAGCCGAAGAGATGCCGGATTGTAATCCGAAGACGCGGTAATTACACAGTTTTTTGTCAGATGAACATACTGCACTCCGCAGTCCGCCAGAAGATTCAGCTCCGTCCCTTCATGCCAGATGCCCGGCGATACCGTAATCGGCGCGTTGATCGTCAAAGCCCCGTAATTGCGGATGACATAATTCACCTGAGAATCCGAAACGCTGATCGTTCCTGGAGTCCCGCTGTCCGCCTGGCTGTCTGTAATTGTCAGATCTGCACCGGTTTCGATGGTAATTGCTTCCGCACCTGCCCCACGCAGCGTACAGCCATTCATATCGATTGTGAGCGTCAATCCGGAAGGTATCGTCACACTTTCTGTAATGATTCTGCTGCCGCTGTCATATGTACCGGCAATCAGTTTGATCGTATCGCCGGATGCCGCAGCCGATATCGCGTCCGCCAGAGACGTGTAACGTATCGCATTCCCAGAGTTGTCTGTAATTTCCGCCACATAACGGATATAATTGCCCGCAGTAAAATAATAGTAATCCGTACTCTGGGCCGGATACACGCCGCCATGGGCTGTCACCGTGCTCTCCGTAACAGTAGTGGAATCCAGAGCAGTCTCCATCTGGAAACCATTGTACGAATCAATCCAGACACAGTCACTGAAATCCACAGAACCATCCTGACTGTCGCTCATCAAAGAAGCCTGAATCACAGAGGACGTGACAGACACGTTAATCGTTCCGGAGCTTAAGTAACTGCGTTTCACCATCCAGTCATTGGCTCCATTGCCGTCTGTCGATGTATTGTTATACAGTGCGCCCCCGGTCATCTCCAGCGTGCCGAGAACACCGCCCGTGCGGACACCGGTATTTCCCGTCACTACCGTGTCCTTCAGGATTACTTTTGAATAACTATTCTCGTAAACTTTGATCGCTCCCACGTCGCCGCCAAAGTTCCCGCTGATGCGGCAGTTGTCAAATTCAGAAACGATATACAGTGAGTTATTATTATAAGGAATGGTAATCGTGCTCCCGCCTGCCGCATTTTCATTATCACTGATGGTACAATTTGTAAACAGGGATTGAGAAGTATTTACATCTGCTCCCTTAATGCCGAGATAAAGAACACTCTGTCCATTTATATTTCCACTGATTGTACAATCAGTAAACGTAGCCTGCGCACCTGACAGGGCAAATATCAGATACGCGCCGCTGTAGCCTGTACTTGTACTCTCATTTTTGGTAATCTCGCAGTTCGCCGCAGAAAATGACGAGCAAGAGCCCACACCAAGACCGCCGACACATCCGTTTTCTGCTTTATTTTCTGAAATAACCGCGTACTTCAGGGAAACCTCACCGCCTGCCGATATGGTAATTCCCGCCGCCGCAGGATATTCATTTGCGGTTGCCGTATTATTGGAGATCAGCACGTTATCATCGGCAGTGCCCTCCGCTGTAAATGTATTCACGGAAGCATAAATGCCGCCGCCCCTGTAAGCGGAATTGCCTGAGATCTCACAGCTGCCGCTCAAATGAATCTCCATCTTATTGGAATCCTGTGACTTGAATCGGTACGCGGAAATACCGCCGCCGTTGCTCGTTGCTGAGTTACCGGAGACTGTGGAATTCTCCAGATTCAGTACACTCGTCGTGTTTGTTAAGAAAATACCGCCGCCATGCGTCAGACTGGCTGTTGTCTTATTCCCGCTTACTGTCAGATCTGTCGCATTCAGAACGGATTCGTTCAGATAGATACCGCCTCCGCTGTCCACAGAGGTATTATCAGAAACAGTCAGCCCGCTCAAAGATACCGTCAGATGATCCAGGTAAATGCCCGCGCCGCCATAATAATCCAGCTTCGAAATATCGTAGTCTTCACCATCTATCGATGTAGTATTATTCGAAATCGTTCCGCCGGTTATCGTATAAACACCGGAAACCAACGGTTCAACATTTGGATTCTCTGTATTATCTCTTGTCGGGTCAGCCAGATAGAGACCGCCGCCGCGCGCAGAGCCTTCATTACCATCTACCGTTCCGCCGCTCATGGTGAAATTGCCGCCGTATACATAAATACCGCCGCCGTAATTCGCCTTGTTTTCAGAAACAGTTCCTTCCAATACAGAGACATCCGCACCATCCATTACGTACACGCCGCCGCCATTCTCAGCCGCCGTGTTGCCGGTGATCGCCGCTCCATTTAAGGATACTATACCGCCTGCTGCATAAATGCCGCCGCCATTGCCGGTTGCTGCATTGTCGGAGATGTCCGCTCCATTCAGAGCCAGTGTACCACCAGATACATATACGCCTGCGCCAATTTCCGCCTCGTTCTCAGAAATATCACCCTCCGTCAATGTCAGCGTACCGCCAGCCATATAAACACCGCCGCCATTATCGGAAGCTGTATTACCGGAAATGACAGAGCCCTCCAGAGTCACCTCACTGCTTTCGAGATAAAGGCCCGCACCATTTTCTGCTTCATTTCCAGAGACCTCGCCATCTGTCAATGTCAGCATACCGTCAGCCGCATAAATGCCGCCGCCGAACTCCGCTTCATTTTCAGAAAGCTTACCGCCATCCACCGTTACAGAAGCGGTCGCTTCACTTACATAAACCGCGCCGCCGTTTGCTGCCTTGTTTTCAGATACAAGCACATTGCCGGAAATTTTCAGACTGCCGTCTGCTACATACACAGCGCCGCCATTGCCGACAGCTGTATTGCCGGTAATACTGCCGCCGCTAAGAGCAGCAGCACCCTTTGCAAGATAAACCGCCGCTCCATCATCGGAAGCAGAAATTCCGGAAATCGTGCCGCCGGTCATACTGAAAGAACCGCCATCTACATATACGCCGGTGCCATTTTCCGTAGCGATATCGCTGATCATACCGCCGTTCATATTAAATATGGCATCCTCAGCAACATACACACCGATCCCATCTGTCGTATCACTGCTCGTGATCCGGCCTTCGGTGCTGCTGTCAGTCAGTTCAAAAGTTCCATAGACTGTGACAGTCGCCCCGGATTTTCCTCTGAGCCGGTAACCATTCAGATCCAGTGTGATCGTATGGTCTTCCTCTACCACCAGTTTCTTCGCAGAAACACAGTTTACCAACAGAGTTACCGTCGCGTTATCCAGAGCATTTGCCGCCTCAAAGGCAGCGTCAATCGTAGAATAGGTTACCGGAGTTCCAGCCGAAACCGAATTATCCACTACGGACGCCACTTCACCGACCGTCAGAATAAGGCACCCCGTTTCCGCCGCAGTATCTGTCTGCGAATCGATAATGTAAGAGGTATTATCCGCCTCAAATGCGCTAAGAGAACTTTTATAATAAGCTGCAGCGCCCGCTCCGCTTATATCCTCCTGCACCGTGATAACCACAGAATCCTCTTTGGGATCTGCCTGTGTCGTTACTCCGACCGTCCCGGATACCGTCCCCGTCAGAGTCAGTTTTTGATCCGTGCAGAGATAAACATTATTCTCCGTCGTACTCGCACCGGTATTCTGTGTATCTGAAATAATATTGTCTGTAATCGAAACAGAACCAGAAAGATTGACCGTCCCGCTTTCGAAATACACGCCGCCGCCATTCACAGCAGCCGTGTTACCGGTAATGGAGCCGCCATTCATTGTAAATGTGCCGCCGCCCACATACACGCCACCGCCATAGTCAGCGCTGTTTTCGGTAATTGTACCCGAAGACAGGGTAAACGCGCCGCCATCAGCGACATAAACACCGCCGCCGAAGGTTTTACCAGCTACAATGGTACCCGTGCCTCCTGTGATGCTGCCCGTCATGTCTTCACTGCTGTCTTTCACCGTCAGTGTGCCATTTACTTTTATCACACTGCCGGATGCCATACCCGTTAGTGTGCATCCATTCAGATCCAGTGTCATATCCGAACCCGAATGAACCGTCAACGTTCCGTTGGCCGTGCAATCCTTGATAATAGTAATTACAGCTTCGCCCGTCAAACTGTTCGCATAAGTAAACGCATCGTCAATCCCGGTATAATAGCTCCTGTTTCCGGAAGCATCTGTCACCATAGCCACGGAATTCGCAACGGCAAGGACAAGATGCGTACCCTCCTCTGTAACCTCGATCAAAATCTCATTTCCTGAAGCATCCGAAGAAATAAACTCTTTTGCGGCCTGATAATAATCCGTCCTCGCCTCCAGTGAAGTTACCGGAACTGAAAGCCCCTGATTTGCAACAGAATCCTCTGTGGAAACCCCGATGTCTGCTCCGACCGCCAGATTTCCATCAAGCGTCATTGTCTTACCTGACGGCAGATACACATTATTCGCAGAAGCACCCGCAGTATTATCCGAAATTATCGGTGACTCAGACACCTTGAATGTACCGGTACCCACATGAACACCACCACCGACCGCAGACGCTGTATTTTCCGTCACCGTACCTCCGGTCATCGTGAACGTGCCGCCGTCAAGATATACGCCACCGCCATAAGTCGCTGTGTTTTCTGCAATCGTACCGCTAATCATAATAACCGAACCCGATGCCGCCACATAAATGCCGCCGCCATAGGTCGACGTATCGGAGCCTGCACCGGATTTCACCGTTCCGGTACCGCCAGTGATCTGACCCGCCGTACTAGCATTGTCATTTGAATCCTGTACAGTCAATGAACCATTTACCACCAGCACACTGCCCAAACCGCTTCCCGTCAATGTATGTCCATTCAAATCTAGCGTAATCGTTTTCTGTTCTTCCACTTCCAGAGAAGCAGACGCCGTACAGTCAGCCAGAAGCGTCACTACAGCAGCAGAAGAAGCACTGCTGTTCGCATTCGCATAGGTAAACGCATCCGAAATCTTTGTGTATAAAGTCGTCGTGCCGTTCACCATCACACTCGCTACCGTAGATGCAAAAGACAGATAATGCCCGGTACTATCATCTCCATTGATCTCCACACTATATCCGTCCACATCGGAAATGAAATAATGAACAGCGGTATTGTAATACGCACTGCCAATTTCACTTGCTGTAATCTGCACGGAAGCAGTGGAAGGATTCTCTTCAGTCGTAATGCCAATCTCAGCGCCTTTTGTCAGTTCAGAAGCTAACGTAATGGTCTTTCCTACCTGAAGATATATGTTATTCTCGCTTCCGTCAGAAGCAGACGTATTCCCTGTAACGACAGGATTCCCGGACACAGAAATACTACCCGAAGCGGCCACATAAACCGCACCGCCATAAGTGGCACTGTTGCCGGTGATCGTACCGCCTGCCAACGTAAGCGAACCGCCGTCTGCAACATAGATAGCTCCGCCGTATGTCGCGCCACCTGAAGAGGTGCCTGCGCCGCCTGTAATCTGACCATTTTGATCCGAAGTCGAATCTGTCACAGTCAGGGCGCCATTCACGGTAATTACACTTTTCGAATCCGACGTGCCCGCGCTGCCGGTCAATTTATAACCATTCAGATCCAGCGTAATATCTTTGCTGACATCTACGGTAAGTCCCGAAGCATCAGCAGTGCAGTGAGTCAGGAGCTTCACCGTAGCCGCACTTCCTGCTGCATTGGCAGCATCAAAAGCTTTCTCTATCGTTGCGTATTTTGTTGTACTCCCATTTACCGTCACACTGGCTCTGTCTGATGCGAGTGCAAGGACAAGATAGCTTCCGGCGCTCCCAGTCTCTGTCATGATACAATAATTCGTATTGTCAGAGAAAAACCGATTCGCGGAAGCAGAATAATACTCCGTTGACGTTTCCGTAGTCGTGATCTGATAGGTCGTAGTACCGGAAGGATTATATTTTGTTGTAATGCCTACCTCAGCGCCTTTATCTAAAGCCCCGTTCAAAATAATCTGTGTTGCTGCATAAGACGATGTCGAGCTGCCTTTCCCGCTCAGATACACATTATTCGCCGATCCGTTCACCGTGTTTCCTTTAATCACGGGAGAACCAGACAGATAGATGCTGTTTGCGTATGTCGAAGTTGTCGAACTATTATACACATACACACCGCCTCCATATTTAGTAGCCGCATTGTCAGTAATTGAGCCGCTGCCCATTTCGAATTTTGGTTTTAAGAGTTCTGTTGTAGAAGACATAACGAATACGCCACCGCCATTTTTAGCAGTATTTCCCTTAATAGAACCGCCACTCATAGTGAAAGTAGTCGATGTACCTGACATATATACACCACCACCACCAACACTGGTTGAAGTACTACTGGAAGTGGAATTTTTAGCAATATTGTTCTCTATTACACCATTCTCCATCATAAAGGATGCATAATTATACAAATAAATACCCCCGCCTGATCCCCCAGACGCATTATTTGAAATCACCCCATTCTCCATAGTAAGAACAGCTTTACTAGAACTGGAAGAATTTAAATATATACCACCACCGCCACCTGATATGGTTGTATTATTATCTATAGAAGCATCGCCTTTGATGGTCATTTTCTTACCGCTGCTGATATAAACGCCGCCACCACTGTTAGCACAGCTGTTTCCAGTGATCGAACCGCCGCTCATGATAAATTCGCTGCTGCTTGCGTGATACACACCACCGCCATATGAGCTGCTGGTTGCGCTGCTCGTATTGTTAGCAATCAAACCGCCACTCATGGTAAATATGGTATCACCCGTCAGGTAAATACCGCCTCCTGAAGAACTGCAGGTATTCGATGCTATGGCTCCCCCCTGCAAATCAAGGGTTCCAGCGTAGCAGTAAACACCCGCGCCATTGGTTCCCGTATTTTCAGACACAGAGCCATTCGTTATAGTCAGAATTCCGTCATTCAAAAGAATACCGCCGCCATAGGTATCCGAAGCGTTGGCGTCAACAGAACCGCCGCTGATATTAAATTCCGCATCTCCATCGATATAAACACCGCCGCCCTCATCTCCGGCACTGTTTCCGGTGATTGAGCCACCATCAAAAGTAAACACGGACGTACCATCCAGGTACACGCCGCCGCCATATTCAGCACTGTTTGCGGAAATTGTTCCGCCATTCATGAAAACCATTCCGGAAGATACATACAGTGCTCCGCCGTTGTCTTCCGAGCTGTTTCCGCCTGTAATAGAAGTACCGGTGTTAATCGTAAGAGCAGCATCATCTTTTACTTCAATCAAAGCGCCTTCCGATACAAAGCCCCTGCCGCCAAGTCCGTCAATCGTAATACCGGATAAGGTAAGGTCGGCAGACGCACCCGAGACTTCTATCATAGTACCGGCAAATTTTCCGGAAAGATCCCGCATAATTTTCACACCGGAAAAGCTGCTAAGATCCCATGTCTCGCTGGAGCTGATTGTCACTGTGTCTAAAATATAAATTCCCTCCGGCTGTTCCGTACCGTTTGCCCCTGCTGAATCAATCAGTTGCTCAAGAAGTATTTTTGCTCTGGCAAATGTTTTTACAGGATCATCCGCTGTACCATTGTTCGCGTCGTCGCCATTTACACCGTCAAGATAAACAGCTGTTCCCGCAGACATGGATTTTGCGATCACACATCCATCCGCATCAACGGCCAGTTCGTATAGAGAACCATTTTTAATTGTGATATTTTCAAGGATATCACTAAGCTCCGCTGAAGAGTCCGCAGGTTTTACAATCGAAACCGATTCGCCGTTCTTTATGGCAGCCAGATCGGCATCGCTCAGAGAAATTGCGAGTGAGCCGCTAAAACCAGAGCCGACCGAAATATACTGCCCCTCTGCCAGTGTGACCGCCAGTTCTGATGTCCCTTCGTTAACAGTAAGTGACCCACCATTCTGAACGATAGAGCAATTACTCATAGCAGCATTCGCATTGATTATGAGAGTTCCTGTATTAGTAAGACTACATTTCGACAGGGAAAGTGCTGATTGTATGATCAGTGTTCCATTATTAGTAATGGAAGAAGATGAGGAAGAAGTATAATTTAATGCGCCTCCCGTAACTCCCTCATAATCAGTCAATACCAACGTAGCTCCTGCTTCCACAACAATAGGAGTTTTCGATGTTGTACTGACAGTTTTCCCGTTTAATGCAAGATAAACGGCTGTTTCAGAAGGCACTGTAATCGTGCAATTTAAATAGGTGCTTGTGTTTTTCGTAAAATAATAATATCCCTGATCCTGATCCAGTTGAAAAGCAGCGGTATAACTGCCTGCTGAAAGTGCATTCCAGGTAATATTCTCTTCCTCCAGCGTCATCGTCAGCCCATTGAAATACTCAAACACCTCATCCAGCTTCGAGTCGTCGACGAGTGCCTGCTCTTCTTCCGTAAGCGCATCATAAGCGTCGCAGGCATCCTGCGCCTGCGCATACACAGTGTTCAGGCCATCCGTATCACCCTCGGTGTTCATCACTTCCAGGTTATCCACATCGGGCAATTCATCGATCAATTTCTGCACCGCACAGATCGCGCAGTTATCCCCATTGCCATGCGGACACTCTTCCGTCTCAGATTCTGTCTCCGTCTCAGTGTCTGTTTCTGTCTCAGCAATCGCCTCCGTTTCCGCTCCGGCACTGTTCCCGGCCGCTCCCAGAGCCTTTGCCTCTGTCTCTTCCTCGATTTCAGATGCAGTCTGAGATTCCGTTTCTTTTTCCGGGTCGGATTCTGTTCCATCTTCTGTTTCCGCATCTGCCTCCGTCACTGTTTCATTGGCAGCCACAGAATCCCCTTTTGTATCCGTGTCAGTTTTCGTCTCCGCTTCTGACTGTTTTTCCGAATCCGCAGTTTCTCCTGTCACTGTCTCTTCGGAAATATCCGTGTCCATCGTCTCCGATTCCTCCGCTGCTGCCTGTACCGTTCCTGACACAAAAGCATTGGATGGCAGCAGATTCAGGCATAGCGCCAGTGCAAGAATAATACTCAGAATCTTCCTTTTTGCCGTCTTCATTTCATTTTCCTCCCATTCCCCACTCAATAAAAAAGAAAAACACAATCGTTATCTATGCAGAGCAGATGTCAGTATTAACAAAAATATGCCGTTCTTTTTTTCTGTAATTGTACAGTATGCCCTCTTTATTTACAAGAGAAATTCCGCAAACGGTTTTGTTTCGTAAAGTTTCCGTCCTTTACGAAATTTTCCACCCATTTGCGGAATTTCTTATTTTTCACTTTCAACGGTATAGGAAGATAGCAAATAGCGCCTGCAAGCAGTTTTTTCTCTATAGAGTCTTTTTCCAGCTTGCACTTTTCCAAAAGGTATTATAATATAAAGCAGATGTTTCAGATATGCTTGAGGTGTTTCAGATATGAAGGGAGAGCGCAGTTATGACAGATATGGGCGTAAAATCCATTCGTCTTATGGTTAACCGAAAGGAACGCATTGTGCCGGTTGACAGTATCATTTACGCGCAGGTGACGGACAAGCTCTGCACGATTTTCCGTGAGGATACATCTCCCATACAGATTTTCATGACCATCGCTTCGCTAAAAGCAATGCTGCCGCCGCGGCGCTTTGTCCAGATTAATCGCAATTGTCTGATTTCTCTGAACCATCTACAGGATCTGGACGAATCTTGCGTGATTATGAGTAACGGTACCCATTTGCCTTACAGCAGGAGACAAAAGCAGGTAATTCTCTCTGCAATGCAAGACCGTTTGACCGGACTCTCACACAGACAGGATGCCGTCACATGGAAGCAAAATCTTGCGGATGAGTTTCGCTGTTTTGACCATTTCCCGCTCCCATTTTGTATTGTGGAAACAGAGTTTGATTCGGTGGAAAGCACACAGAGATGCATGATCCGGTATGCAAATGAAGCTTTCGCATCTCTGATGAGACGACCGTTACATTACTTACTGGATGTACCATTTGCTGCAGCATTTCCGTTCCTGAACTCACAATGGCAGCAGCTGTTCACCCAATGTGCTCTGGATAACCAGCGATTTGAGCGGACGCTTCCGCATATGCAGACAGGGGAATCTGTGCGAGTACTCTGTTATCAGCCGCACTACGGATTTTGCGGATGCCTGTTTTTTGACACGAAAGAGTCTTGATTTGCGGCAATTTACAAATTATACCTCAGCGCGTATTTCAAAAACAGCAAACACCCCGCCAGAATAAATACAACTCCCAGAGCATTCAGCAAAACCGCTATAATATACATCTGTTCTTTTCCAACAACACAATATTTCTCTGGCTCTTCCGGATCATACGACAGGCGAACGCGTTGATTGATCTGATAGGGGCAGGGATAGGTATCTTTGGTGTCGACAATCTTGATCAGCTTTCCATCCGCAAAAAATTCAAAGACTGCCGCCTGGCGGTTGCGGAACCTGGCCTGGGCAAAACGATCCCGCTCAACCGGAATGATGTCTACTACCTTTGCTTCCGCATATCCGGTATATGGCCTTTTTGTGGCATTTAAGACTTTCAGAATGGATCCGGCAATCTCCGCAATCAGGCCGAGGATAATAAAAACGACCCCTTCGATCCACAGTCTATTTCCCACGAAAATACTCCTTCCCGGATAAAAGATCCTGTTCCATCTGTGCTTTCAATTCTTCTACCGAAGTGAATTTATATTCTGGGCGCCGAAACGTGCGCAGCAGCACCCGCACCTTCCGCCCGTACAGATTCTCGTGTACACCGTAAAGGTAGGTTTCTACGCCGAGGAACGTGCCGTCCACCGTCGGCTTATAGCCAATATTCGTGATTCCATGAAAATGACAGACGTCCCCATCTGTAGCAAACGAATCTGAAACTGCCGCATCCTCCTCCATAGATTCCGATATCGGCTCCATCATAATGACGTCGCTATAGTAAACGCCCGGCGGCGGAAGCAGCTTATAGCCGTCCGGCCTCAAATTGATTGTCGGCATCCCGATCGTCCGGCCAAGCTGATGCCCATGCAGAATCGTCCCTTCTACCGGGTACCAGCCCCCCATCAGATCACGAACCAGCTCCATGTCCGCGCCCGCAAGCGCCTCGCGGATGTACGTGCTGCTGATCTCACGATCTCCGTAGCACTCTTTTTCAATCACCGTAAGCGTATAGCCATATTTTTCCTGAAGCGCTCTTAACGTCTCCACATCCCCGCTCCGCTGAACGCCAAACCGGAAATCCGTGCCTACTACGATCTGCTTCGCATGGAGCTGCCGGCAGAGCACTTCCGAGATAAATGCCTCTGGCTCCATTCCCAGAATCTCCGGCACAAACGGGCAGCGGATCATGCAGTCAATCCCGTAAGACTCCAGCATATGCTTTTTTTCCTCTGGAGTATACAAAACCGTCCGGTTTTCCGGCGCAATCGCAAAAACAATCCCAAAATATCCGTCCTTCTGCAGCCGCAGAATCTCACGAAGCAGCTTCTGGTGTCCCCTGTGCAGCCCGTCAAATTTTCCCAGCGTAACCGCAGTTCCCTGCGCTGAACTCTGGTTTTCTTCTATCTGAAAATCCATTGTGTCATGTATATATCTCATTCGTCTGCGGAAAATCCTTTCCTGTCAAAGCTATTCTTACATCTATAAAAGAAAAACCTCAGGGCGAAGCTTTACAAAAACATCTTCGCCGCACGCCAGCTGCCTCTCTCCTCATGATAGCCGTAAACCGCCAGAAAATCTCCCTCTTGCCCATACAGGCGAAGCTGGTCGGTCCGGTGTGCGGGGCCGCCATAAGAATCCCCAAAAAACGCCGCACTTTCAGCACGCCCGGAAAGCAGCATCCAATTTTTATAAGCAACACTCTGCCGATCCGGAAAGCGTTCCTTCAGGTCGTCGATTTTCCAACAGTTTTCCATCATTTCTACAGATAACGGATTCCCGTTCCGTACCAGCCGCTCCGCATCCGGCGTCAGCCGCACCGCGTCCAGATTGGTAAACGCGCAATCTGTCGAAAAAACACACTCCTCCAGACGGTTCTCATCCCGCAGCTGTTCAATCTCCGACAGCCGCCACGAATCACGCTCTGCAAACGGCCCTACCTCCGTGCGCAGCAGCACATCCATACATCCGCCGCACCCGAGCTTTTCTCCAATATCATTACAAAGAGTACGGATATATGTCCCCTTCGAGCAGCGCACCGTCATCTCCACCCTGATCATCATCGGCGTTCCCGAACGTCTCTCCTCCTCAGAATCTTCCATCTCAGATAAAGCGCCCGCATCTTCTGAGATTCTCTTCGCAGATACAGTATCTGTCTCTTCCGGAACGAATTTCTCGATCCGCTCAATTTTGATCTCGTCAACATGTATGGTACGCGGCTTCCGCTCTATCTCAATTCCCTGCCTCGCCAGTTCATACAGCTTCCTTCCATTCACCTTCAGAGCCGAATACATCGGAGGAATCTGCTGCTGCTCACCGACAAAACCAGCAATACACCGACGGATCTCGTCCTCCGTCAGACACATCGGCTCTGTAATAGCGCAGCCGCCACTGTCTGCCGTCCAAACAGCCTCTGCTTTAGAGACCTGTTCTCCATCAGCAGCCAGCGCCTCTCTTCCTGCCTGTTCCTGCCTGTCTCCAAGAAAAACCGGGCATTCTCTCAGAATTTTCCCGGTCGTATCCTGTGTATCCGTCGTCTGTCCAAGCAGCAGCACCGCCCGGTACGCCTTATTCCAGTCTGTCAGAAGCTCACACACCTTCGTCGCCTTTCCCAGACAAACCGACAGCACCCCCGCCGCCTCCGGATCCAGCGTTCCCGTATGCCCAATCTTCTTCTGCCGCAAAATCCCCCGCAGCTTCGCCACCACATCATGCGACGTAAACCCCGGCTCCTTATGCACAATAATAATGCCATCCATGCTCAATCCTCATGTATAAAACTCCCGCACTCCTTTTAGCTGAAACGTACCTTCCGGTTTGCTCTGCACAGCGAAGCCCCGGCACTGCACGCCTCCACTCTGAGAAAGCCAATGGCTACGCACTTCGTGCTCTCGCCATTGCCGCCGGCATTCGTAATCCGGGCTATCGCCCTTCTTACTCATACCGTCTTGGTTGTCTAATGAACAGCCTCTTAGGCATGCGAGCATGCCACAAGGCTGTCCATTGACAACGCTTTCTCAGTAAACTGCTTCTCCATCAGCAGCGTGATATTATTGATGACATCGTACACACTTCCCTGCATGGTACAGCCTGCCGCGCGCACATGTCCGCCGCCTCCAAAGTAGCTGGCGATCGCGCTTACATTGAGAATTTCCTTCGAGCGAAGGCTCACCTTGTATTCATGTACCCCTGTCTCATACAGGAAAATAGCAGCTTCCGTACCGGAGGTCTGCAGCAGATTTTCCACGATACCTTCCATATCCGAGGAGGTGACATTATAAAACTTCATATCCTTTGCCCGAATTGCGCAGGAAATCACTTTTCCGTCCATCAAAAGCATGCTTTCGAGAAGTGCGCGTCCCAGAATCTGCTTTTGATAATACGTCTTATCATAGAAGGTCGCACTCAGAATCGCCGGGTAGTTAATCCCCTTTTCCATCAGGTTCGCAGCGATTCGCATTGTCTCCGCAGATGCACAGGAATAACGGAACACGCCGGTATCATGTGCAATCCCCATATAGAGCGCCTCTGCCGCATGAAGCGGAATTCTATCATCTTCCAGCAGCGTGTAGACAAGCTCACAGGTCGAGCTGGCATCTGGTACAATATAATTTGCATCGGCATATCCCTTATTGCTGACGTGATGATCGACACAGAGTGTTCTTTTTGCACTCTGACGATATTTGTCCGCCGGGCCGAGGCGCGCCTCGTCAGAACAGTCCAGGCAGAAGAATACATCGTATTCTTCCTCCCCGCTAAAATCGGTGCAGATCTCATCGGTACCATATACAGACGAAAATGCCACTGGCACCTCTTCCAGATAAATCTTAGCCCGGATCTGCGGATAGTTTTCTTTTAAATACAGATAAAGGCCAAGGCAGGAGCCGATCGCGTCCCCATCCGGACGGATGTGTCCTGCCATCGCCACGCTGCCCACTCCCTGTAGTTCTTTCGCAAGATTGATCATATCGCCCCACCTTTTCCTTTCTTTCGTTGCATTACCTGTAACCGGAGCTGTCCTTCCATTCTTTTTTCTGCAAACAGCAGTCAGATGGATTCATTTTCTCCGCGCTTCTGTGCCGCCTGTACATCCGCTTCAATCACTTTGTCAATCTTTTTGGTCATATCTACACCATATTCGATCGACTGGTCGAGTATAAACTCAAGTTCTGGTGTATTGCGCAGATTCAGAGTCCGCGCCAGCTGGCGGCGGATGTAGCCCACCGCGCTGTTCAGACCAGCCAGCGTATCCGCGGCCGTATCCTCGTCACCAAGAACAGAAATCCAGGCCTTACAGGTCTTCAGATCCGGCGCGACTTCCACGGATACCACCGAGGTCATCGGGGCAATCCGCGGGTCTTTTACTTCTGTCCGGATAATCTCTGACAGCTCTTTTAATACCTCCCCATTGATCCGGGTATTTTTGATACTGTTTTTTCTCATCTCGGAACCTCTACCATGACATAGGCTTCTACCTTGTCTTCTTCTTTAATATCATTGAATTTTTCAAATACAAAGCCGCACTCGAAGCCAGCGCGCACTTCCTTTACATCGTCCTTAAATCGTTTCAGGGACGCCAGTGCGCCTTCATAGATCAGCTTATCCTCACGCGTGATACGTACCTTGCAGTTTCTCTGGAAGATACCATCCAGCACGTAAGAACCGGCAATCGTACCAACGCCGGATGCCTTGAAAAGCTGACGAATCTCTGCATGGCCAATGATCTTTTCTTCATAGATCGGGTCAAGCATGCCTTTCATCGCAGCTTCTACATCCGCGATCGCGTCATAAATGACTCGGTACAGACGTACATCGACATTCTCTCTTTCCGCGGTCGCCTTAGCCATCACATCTGGGCGTACATTAAAGCCAATAATAATCGCATTCGATGCGGAAGCGAGGATAACGTCGGACTCGTTGATCGCACCAACGCCGCTGTGAATGACCTTGACGACCACTTCCTCGTTCGACAGCTTCAGAAGGCTCTGTTTTACTGCCTCCACGGAACCCTGTACGTCTGCCTTTACGATCAGATCGAGCTCCTTCAGCTTGCCAGCCTGAATCTGTGAATACAGATCATCCAGAGACATCCGCATTTTCGTATCTTCAAGCATACGCTCTCTGCCTTCACTGATAAAGGTCTCAGCGAAGCTGCGCGCCTCTTTCTCATTGTCCATACAAATGAAGATTTCACCCGCATTCGGCACATCTGAAAGACCCAGCACCTCGACCGGAGTAGAAGGACCAGCCTGTTTTACCCGACGTCCCTTATCATCCATCATCGCACGGATCTTTCCGTAGCAGGCACCTGCCGCGATTGGATCGCCGACGTGCAGTGTTCCCTTCTGAACAAGAACGGTCGCTACCGGTCCTTTGCCCTTGTCAAGCTCTGCCTCAATCACCAGGCCACGTGCCTTGCGATCCGGGTTTGCTTTCAATTCAAGAACCTCTGCGGTCAGCAGAATCATCTCCAGTAAGTTGTCAATTCCTTCGTGTGTATGCGCGGAAACTGGCACCATAACTGTACTGCCGCCCCAATCTTCGGGTATCAGCTCATATTCAGATAATTCCTGTTTTACGCGTTCAATATTCGCGCTTGGCTTATCAATTTTGTTAATCGCTACAATTATTTCAATTCCGGCCGCTTTCGCATGATTGATTGCCTCAATCGTCTGCGGCATCACACCGTCGTCAGCCGCAACCACAAGAATCGCGATATCCGTGGAATTTGCGCCACGCATACGCATCGCTGTAAACGCTTCATGACCTGGTGTATCCAAGAACGTAATCTTCTGTCCATTGATGGATACCACATATGCGCCAATGTGCTGAGTAATACCGCCAGCCTCTTTGTCGATCACATGTGTGTGACGAATCGCGTCAAGCAAAGAGGTCTTACCATGATCGACGTGTCCCATTACGCAGACTACCGGCGGACGTGGGATCATCAGATCCTCCTTTTCCTCTTCTTCCTTCAGCAGTTCGCCGATCACATCGACTTTTTCCTCTTTTTCACAGATACAATTAAATTCCAGGGCGATCTCTTCGGCCTTATCAAAGTCAATTTCCTGATTGACCGTCACGATCGTTCCCTGCAGAAACAGCTTCTTAATAATCGCAGACGCCTGCATTTTCATGGCTTCAGCCAGCTCGGAAATCGTCATCTTCTCCGGAAGCGTCAGGGTACGAATCGTCTCTGCCGGCTTCTCCGCTGGCTTTGGTGCCGGAGCGGTCGGCTGACCTTTTTTCGAAGTATTCTTCTGATTGCCTCGCTGATTGTTCTTCTGGCCTGGACGTACATTCTTTTCCATGCGATCGAGTTTTTCACCCTTATCTGCACGGTTGCGATCCCCACGCTCTGTACGCTTTCTGCTCTCCTTCTCAAGCGGCTTGGTATCTCCGGACGGTTTCGGAATGCTCATGCCACGGTTACCCTGGCCGCCACGGCTTCCGCCATCCTGACCACGGCCATAGCTGCCCTGATTGCCTCTGCTTCCGCCATCCTGACCACGGCCATAGCTACCTTGACCGCCTCTGCTTCCGCCATCCTGG
>JAJPWX010000079.1:33986-42700 GCA_021205755.1 Lachnospiraceae bacterium
TCCTGTTATAGCCGCCCTGACTGCTTCTGTTTCCACCATCCTGATTCCTGTTATAGCCGCCCTGACTTCTATTTCCGCCGTCCTGGCTCCTGCTACTTCTTCCACTCTGGTTCCGGGCACCGTCATCTCTGCGTCCATCCGCATTCTGACGGGAACCTCCCTTTTTAGCAGCTTCCGTTGCCTCCGATGCCGTTTCTTTCACTGTATTAACCGGTGTTTTCACCGCTGCTTCCTTCTGTGCGTCTGCCGACAGATTTGCTGTATTCTGCGCTTTCACACCAGAGGCTCCATTTTCTCCGTTTGGAGTCTTCACTCCTGCAGCAGTATTCCCTGCACGCTGTGACTTTTCCGTATCACCAGAAGCGCTCTGTACTACATTCTGCGCTGCCGCAGCAGCCGTCTGAGCCTTAACACCAGCCGCTGCGCTCTCCTGTGGTCTTGCTCCTGCTGCGGTTCCCTGCGGTCTCGCTCCCCCTGCTGTGGTTCCCTGCGGTCTTGCTCCTGCTGCTGCGGTTCCCTGCGGTCTTACTCCTGCTGCTGTGGTCCCCTGCGGTCTTGCCCCAGCTGCTGTAGCTCCCTGCGGTCTTGCTCCTGCTGCTGCGGCTCCCTGCGGTCTTGCTCCCGCAGCCTGCCCCTGGCGGCGTCCGCCGGCAGCTCCCTGCGGCTTCGGACGGCTTCCTGGCTTTACCATACCCGTCTTACTGTTCTGTGGGCGAAATACCTGTATAATATTTTTTTTCTTCTGTGGAGCAGCAGGCTTATCAGCAGACCTCCCCACAGATGTCTCCGCGGCCTTCTCCTCCGTCTTCTTCACTGCTTCCGGATCTTGATTCTTCGGCATATGCTCATCCTCCTTCATCTTCACCTGCCGGTCTCCCAGCGCCTCTCTTCCCTTTGCGGTATCTTTTTCATTGCTGTCTATAATCTTTTTATTCCCGGTTTCCGCCATTCTCATAACCTCCCTCTGCTCCCGCCGTCTCCAGCTTTTTCATCAGCGCATCTGCCAATCCCACATCCAATACTGCCAGCACAGCACGATATTCATTGCCAGATGCAGCTCCTAATTCCTCTCTGGTTCCGTAGCTATATGCCGGAACCTGATAAAAAGAGCACATATTTCGAAACTTCTTTTCTGTATTCTCGGAAGCTTCCCGGGAGATAATTACAAGACTGGCTTTCCCGGATTTTACTGCATTTTCACTCAAAAATTCACCGGAGGCAATCCTGCCCGCTTTCGTCGCGATACCCACAAGGGAAAGTACGCTATCTCTCTTCAATCGATTCAATCTCCTTTTTCAGGCTCTCATAAGTTTCATCTGGAATCGCACACTTCAGTGAACGCTCCAGCCCCTTATTTTTCCTGGCTTTCTCCAGACATTCCATACTGTGGCACAGATAAGCGCCCCGCCCGTTTTTCCGTCCGGTCGCATCCACCACAATCTCTCCTTCCGGAGTGCGCAGCACCCGAAGCATCTCCCGTTTGCTCTTCATTTCCTGACAACCCGTACACTTACGTGTCGGTATTTTTTTTACCTGACCGGCCATATTCTCTGTTATTCCTCATTATCTGATGAAGTATCGGATTCTTCTCCGGTATAACCGTTCTCAGTGCTCTCCCAGAATCCCTCTTCATCCTCCGTGTAACCGTCATTATACTCGCCGTTTTCCGCATACGCTCCGTCCTCTGCGTATTCGTCCTCGTAATATCCGTCCTCATCGTAATATTCATCCTCGGCATAGTAATCTTCCTCGTACTCCAGAAGATCTCCGGACTCACGGGCCTGCGTCTCATTCTTAATATCGATCTTGAATCCCGTCAGGCGGGCTGCAAGTCTGGCATTCTGCCCTTCCTTGCCAATCGCGAGGGAAAGCTGGTAGTCCGGAACAACCACCTTCGCTACCTTCTCATCCGGATCTGCGAGAACCGTGATAACCTTCGCCGGGCTGAGCGCGTTCTCGATAAGAAGCGCCGAGTTCTCATCCCAGTTAATAATATCAATCTTCTCTCCATTCAGTTCATCAACGACTGCGCTCACACGGGAACCATTCAGACCCACGCACGCGCCTACCGCATCGACATCCGGATTGTTCGACCAGACAGCAATCTTCGTGCGGCTGCCTGCCTCTCTGGCAATGCTCTTGATCTCGACTGTACCGTCACGTACTTCCGTCACTTCTTCTTCAAACAGGCGCTTCACCAACTCCGGATGCGTACGGGAAACCAGAATCCTGGGACCCTTCGGCGTATCCTTCACTTCCAGAACATACACCTTAATCCGCTGCGTCGGCCGATATACCTCACCCCGAATCTGCTCCTCTGCAGAGAGTGTGGCATCTGCACGGCCAAGGTTAATACTGATATTCCGCCCAAAATAGCGCTGCACAACACCAGTCACGATATCATGCTCTTTTTCATAATATTCATTGTACAGAACCTTGCGTTCTTCCTCGCGAATCTTCTGCAGAATCACGTTCTTCGCATTCTGCGTCGCAATACGGCCAAATTCTTTTGACTTAATATCAACACGTACTACATCCCCAAGCTCATACCGGGAATCAATCATCTTCGCCTTGGTCAGGCTGATCTGTGCCAGTTCATCCTCCACCTGCTCCACCACGGTCTTCATCGCGTATACTTCATACTCGCAGGTCTCCGGATCGATATTGACCACCACACTATCCGCTTCTGTCTTCCAGTTGTTCTTGCAGGCCTGAATCAGCGACTGACGGATTGCCTCAAGCAGCGTCTCTTTGCTGATATTTTTCTCCTTTTCCAGAATCGTGAGTGCCTCTAACAACTCGTTATTCATTTTGTTTTTTCCTCCCTGTCAGAAATCTATTGCCAGCCGTATCAGTGCGATGTCCGTACGTGTAAACACCATCGCCCCGCCGTTTTCTGTCTGTATGGTAACCGTTTGCTTATCATATCCCTGTAAAATCCCGGTAAATTCCTTCTGCCGCTCAATCGGACGGAATGTCCGGATCTCTACCTTCTCACCAATGCTGCGCTCAAAATCCTTGTCTTTTTTCAAAGGACGTCCAAGCCCAGGAGAGCTGACCTCCAGTATATACGCATCTTCAATAAAATCCTGTTCGTCCAGCAGATCGCTGAGCGCGCGGCTGATCACCTCGCAGTCATCAATGGTAATCCCACCCGGCTTGTCGATATAGGCCCGCAGGTACCAGCTGCCCCCTTCTTTTACATACTCAACATCAACCAGTTCAAACTGATGCGCCTCGATCAACGGCATCAGCAGAGCTTCTGTTTTCTGTTCGTAAATCTCTTTTTTGCTCATGGTATTCCCCCACAAAGAAGAGTGGACCGCGCGGCCCACTCTTTTATCAGTAACAGTTATTTTTATCAGAAAACATCATAGCACCGTTTTTCACGAAATGCAAGAGGTTTCTTACAAAGAGTTTTCGCAGGAAAGACTGATAATCGTATCTTTTTCGAAGTACGAGTCCGTTCCCACATAAATCGTCACCTCGCAGCTATAACCATAAGAAGGAGAATTGTAAGTATAATAACGGTAATCTCCGCTATCCGTATACTCATACTCCATGCTGTTCTCTTCCAGAATGGACAGAAACTCCTCTTCTGTCAAGCCGATGTACACTCCGCCCGCCAGCGCGCCGTCCATGTCAAGCGTATATCCGCCGACGGAAAGCTCCTCCAGCCAGCAGTTTTCCGGCGTGGTCGCGTAATCCTCATCGTTCGTCACAATTGCAGAGAAAGACTGGTTATTCTTTTTCAGAGTCACCCAGCCATAATATTTGGCGACAACCACCGAATCACTGTCATCCTCATCCAGCTCCCAGCCGTCGTCAAGCAGCACACTCACCGGTACGGGAAGCTCATAGCAATCTCCGTCAATCTCAATCTCATAAGCGGAGAGATCTGTGCTCAGCGAATCCGGCTTTGTGTACGCAAGGATGCTTTGCGGAACCTCCGTACTCATCTCTCCCTCATCAAAACCCTCCGGCTCGATAAAATTCTCAATCCGGATATCTTCCAGCACACCGCTCTCCAGGAAAACCTGCAGTTCGATTTCCTGATTATAGTCCTCTTCATAGGTATACTGCGTATAAATCGTTCCTTCATAAGTATCGGTCGGAGTCCCATAGGCCGCCTCGATATCCTCCAGGGTCGACTCCCCCAGAACAATGCCGCAAGGAAGCGCAACCGTTTCTTCCAGGTCACTCCAATAGTAATCATCAATCGAAATACCGGCCACAATGCACTCTTCGATAGGCATCGTGTTGATACCAAGATTCAGCACATACGCGGTAACGTTCATGTCATCCTTTACAAAGTAGTAAAAGCTGTAACTGTATGGTTCCAGCGTATCTCCCGCTTCCTCTTCATCTTTCAGACTCCAGCCATATGAAACAAAGTCCTCATACATCATCGGCAGAACATATACATCCTCATCGATCGTAATCTGGAAATCCGTCCAGGATTCTTCCTCCGTCTCGGATTCCGTCTCAGTCTCCGCTGCAGCTTCTGTCGCAGTCTCTTCCGCACCTACACTTTCTGCTTTCAAAAAAGGGGTGCTGCAAAATACCAGTGTTGCGCACAACACCATAAACATATTTTTCTTTTTCATGCGTTCTCCCTCACACAATTATATAGTAGTATCTTGACTATAAGGAATTCGTACCCGGCGGCTGGCATTCTGTCTTTTCACAGCTTCCGCGGATTTTCGAACGTATTCAGAATATCATGTTTTTGCATATCTTGCAAGGATTTTGATGGAAGATCTGAAAGTAATCGCTGCAGGCGCTGCGATCGAGTAGGAGGCGGCTTGACGGCTCCTACTCGCCCGCGCGGCTGCGTCTGGCATCAGCCAGAAAATCCTTACGCAGCCCTGCGCATAAAAAAGAGCAGAAGAATCATCTCCTCTGCTCATCTGAAAAGAAAGCGGATAACGAGAATCGAACTCGCCTCCCCAGCTTGGGAAGCTGGTGTTCTACCGATGAACTATATCCGCACAGTTATAAGAAATCTGGATGCCGTCCTGCCGACTGCCGGATTCTGGCAGCTCTGAATGCTCCGAACCTCTTATCTGCGGAACATTATATACCAGAATCCGAAAATTGGCAAGAAAAACTTTTTAATTTCATCCCTCTCTCAGTAAATCCGAAATTTATGTACCGCCCATTTGATCACACGGTACTTCGGTGTCTCCAGCTCATGTACTGCCTCTTTCAGTTTTTCCCGGATCGGAATCCCCTGTGGGCAGTGCCGCTCACAGCGCCCGCAGCCAATACACTGTGACGCACTGGATGTCTCCCGGCGCATCGCAGTCGACTGTGTGCATTCCCAGCTGCCGGAATGTCTGCCCTCTGTGTATTTCACATTGTAACAGTGGAAAGCCATGGGGATATCCACTCCCTGCGGGCAGGGCATACAATAGCCGCAGCCGGTACAGCCGACCTTCATCTTCTGATTGATCGCCGTCTTCACCTGCTCCACAAGCTGCCGATCCTGCTCCGTGAATTCTCCCACACGAGCTTCATCTGCCAGGCGTAAATTCTCTTCTACCATCTCCATGCTGTTCATACCAGAAAGCACACAGGTTACCTGCGGCTGATCCCAGAGCCAGCGAAATGCCAGCTCCGCCGGCGTCGCGAAACGCCCTGATTCCTCAATCCGTGTCTTTGCTTCCTTCGGCAGCTGATTTACAAGCCGCCCGCCGCGCAGCGGTTCCATAATAATCACAGGAATCCCCTTTTCCCCGGCGTAAGCCAGTCCATCACGCCCGGCCTGCGAAAACTCGTCCAGATAATTGTACTGAATCTGGCAAAAATCCCAGTCATACGCATCCAGAAGCTTTTTAAAATTCTCCGTATTCCCATGATAGGAAAAACCGATGTGGCGAATCTGCCCCCGCTCCAGCTTTTCCTGAATCCAGTCTCGGATACCAAGATCGGCCAGATGCTCCCAGGTCTTTACATCATTCAGCATGTGCATAAGATAATAGTCAATATAATCCGTCCGCAGCCGCTTCAGCTCCTCCTGAAACTTTTTCTCCGCACCTGCCGCGGAGCGAATCAGATAATGCGGAAGCTTGGTCGCCAGATAGATCTGCCCGCGGCAGCCGTTTTTTTCCAGAATCTTCCCGACCGCCTCCTCATTCCCAGGATAAACGTATGCCGTATCCAGATAATTCACCCCGCCGCGGATCGCACGCATCAGCTCGCTTTCCGCTTTGTCCAGGTCAATCTCGTTCCCTTTTTTTGAAAAACGCATACAGCCGTAGCCCAGTATCGACAGCTGATTTCCGGCACAGCCCTCTCTATATTGCATCTGACGTCCTCCGTATCGTATATTCTTATTTTTTCTAAGGATCCGAATGTCCCAGAGCAGTTTCGCCTGTACCATTTCATTCGCGTCCGAAAAATTCCCATTCAAAGGAAAAAACATCGACAACCCAGATCCTGTTTTGCATGTTTATCCAAGCGCCACATCCAGCACCATCATCAGCGCGAACCCTGCCGCAAACCCAATCGTTCCCAGATTGCTGTGGTCGCCGACAGAGGCCTCCGGAATCAGTTCCTCCACGACCACATAGAGCATGGCGCCCGCCGCAAAAGCCAGTAAATATGGCAGCAGCGGCGTCACAAACTGCGACAGAAGAATCGTAATCACCGCTCCGATCGGCTCCACAATCCCAGAGAGCATTCCATATACAAATGCCCTCATACGGCTCATATTATCACTGCTTCGAAGCGGCAGACTAATCACCGCTCCCTCTGGAAAATTCTGAATCGCGATTCCAAGAGAAAGTGCCAGAGCACCTGCCACAGTAATCTGCGTCTGCCCAGACAGCATTCCCGCAAACACGACGCCAACAGCCATACCCTCCGGAATATTATGCAGAGTAACTGCCAGAAGAAGCTTCATCGTCTTTGGCAGTCCGCAGGAAATTCCCTCTGCTTTCTCACTGTCCAGATGCAGATGCGGGATCAGCGTATCCATCAGCAACAGAAAACCGAACCCAAACAGCAGACCAATCAATGCCGGAAGAAAAGCCAGCCGTCCCATCTTCTCCGACATCTCCATCGCCGGAATCAAAAGGGACCAGACAGAAGCCGCCACCATTACGCCCGACGCAAACCCAAGCAAGGACTTCTGCAGTCCCGCCTTTAATTCGTTTTTCAGAAAAAACACACACGCCGCTCCCAGGGTAGTCCCCGCAAAGGGCAGCAGCAATCCCGCCAAAACATTCGCTGTCATAACATCCTCCTGTCCATTTGCGTTGGCCGAAATTCTCACTATAACATATGCAGGTATCCCCTTCTCCTTGCAAAAGATTATTTTTGCCAGACACAGACGGATACTGAAATCATTTTCCTTATATCCCTGTGTGCATTATAACATAGCATGCCCGGAATGAACAGATATCATTCCGGGCATATTCGATTTCAATCAGATAGATTCAGTTAATCACAATATCCTCCAGTCTGCGCTTCGGTACGTAATGAACATCATTCTCGTCCCGATAATAATTGGTCGGCTCGTCCGGTCCGATCTCTGTCATCACTATCGTCTCCGCCGGTTTGCCAATCGCTACCACCAGAAGAGGCACAAGATATGCCGGCAGCTGCAATGCCTCTGAAATTTTCGCTGGGCTGAAGTTCCCAATCATACAGCCGCCAAGTCCCATCTCCGTCGCGGCCAGCAGGATGGTCTGCGCCACAATTCCCACATCGCGGGAAAATCGGGTTAATGACTCACATACATGAATATCCTGACAGATAACAACAAATGCAGTCGGACACATCCCCGGATGCGGCAGCTCCATCTGCGGAAGTCCCCGCGCCCACTTCGTCAACGGCTGAATGCGGTCCACATCTTCTTTTTCATATGCCAGATAATAGCGCAGCGGCTGCTGGTTCACACTCGAGGCGGTCAGGCGCGCACAGTCGATCATCTCCAGTAATTCCTCCCGGGTCACACGACGGTTTTCATCATACCCGCGATAACTCCGGTTCGCTTTCACAAGCTCTTTCAGATTCATAAATACACCTCCTCGTAAAAAACAGTACACCCAGATTGTACCATTTTTTCAACGTTATTTTCAAGGAAAAACCGTTATGCGTGAAATATTGTTCGATCAGAAGTTCGAAAGACCTTCCTGAAAACAAAAAACAGCCACATTTACGTGACTGCTCTCTCTAACATATAATACTCTTCAAAAAATGCCGGCTACCGGACTTGAACCGGTACGAAGTTGCCCTCGAGGGATTTTAAGTCCCTTGCGTCTGCCAATTCCGCCAAGCCGGCAAACTCAATAACAATGAAATAAAATGTTTGAGCACAGAGAAGTAAATCTCTATGCTCAAACGACCCAGATGAGACTCGAACTCACGACCTCCGCCGTGACAGGGCGGCGCTCTAACCAACTGAGCCACTGGGCCATACACTACCTAAATGGACCTTCGGGGACTCGAACCCAGGACCGACCGGTTATGAGCCGGTTGCTCTAACCAACTGAGCTAAAGGTCCAAAGAGCCGATGATCGGACTCGAACCGATAACCTGCTGATTACAAATCAGCTGCTCTGCCAATTGAGCCACATCGGCATATCAACCAGACCGTCTTAACCTAATTTCCCACAGACGAAAAACAATCTGTAAAAAATTTAAATATAGAAAAACTCCCCGAGTTGGGCTCGAACCAACAACCCCTCGGTTAACAGCCGAGTGCT
>JAJPWX010000074.1 GCA_021205755.1 Lachnospiraceae bacterium
AGAATCTTTTCAAGGTTGTCTCACTGTTCAGTTATCAAGGTTCTTTCTTATTTCTGTGTTGTTGGCTCATTTCTCAGGAGCAACTTTGATAGGATATCACATGTTTTCCTGTTTGTCAACAACTTTTTTCAACTTTTTTCAGGTTTTTCTTTTTTCATTTTTCTGACAAAAGTCGAAACCGGAGAAGGTGGGATTTGAACCCACGCACCGCTATTAACGATCTACTCCCTTTCCAGGGGAGCCCCTTCAGCCACTTGGGTACTTCTCCATAACAGCTAAATCTTAAATCCATCTTCTATTGTAATGCTCATTCATCGCTGCTAACGGAGAGGGTGGGATTCGAACCCACGCGCCCTTGCGGACAAACGGTTTTCAAGACCGCCTCGTTATGACCACTTCGATACCTCTCCATCTTTTCTGCAAACCAGTTATGGTCGATCACATAAGCCGGATGAAAAGGATCATCAACCGTACCGCGAATCCCATTCTTTTTCGCAGGCGCCTGTTTCAGCGCAAGTGATATAATAACAGTTTTATAAAATCCTGTCAACCATTTTTTTCATTTTTTTGCAATTTTTGTTTTGCAATTTTCAAAGATGCATTTTCCCATATTCACTCATTGCTTTCTTTCCGCGAAATAACGTGCCAGGAAGACAGAGTCATTCTTTTCCCCTGTAATAGCCCGCCAGTGTTTCGGCCAACGCGAGGTCTTCCGGAGTCGTAATCTTTATATTATCATAAGAACCTTCAATCAGTTTTACCGGTATGTGCAAAATCGTCTCTGCTACCATTGCGTCATCCGTAATTTTAACTGCACCCGTCTCCTGCTTTGACGATCTCTGTTCCCTGAGAATCAGCTCCTCATAAGCGCGTTTGATCAGAGAATAAGAAAAGGACTGCGGAGTCTGTATCATCCACAGCTTTTCCCGCGGTAGGGTTTGTTCCACGTAGCCTTCCGCACTTCTCATCTTAATGGTATCCTTTACCGGCATTCCGACTACACAAGCCGGACAATCAGCCAGGCCCTCGAAAATACGATTCAGCATGGCAGCGTCAATAAACGGCCGCGCCCCATCGTGAATCAGAACATAATCGCAATCCCCTGCCGTTTTGAGGCCCTCATATACCGAATGATAGCGTTCTTTTCCGCCGTGCGTGATCTTCTTTACTTTTGTAATTCCATACTTCTCCACATATTCTCTGCGGCATTGCTCCTCTTCTCCCTCGCCGCAAACCAGGACAATTTCCTCTATGCGCGGGCAGTTCTGAAACGTGTGAAGAGAATACCACAGCACGGGGCGATCCCCCAGCAGCAGATATTGCTTTTTTTTCGTGCTCTTCATACGGCTGCCGCTGCCGCCCGCGAGCACAATCGCGATATTTTTCATTCTCTTTTGTAATCCTCCGATACCTTCTCTTATCTCAATTCACAGGTACCTGCTGATACCGCGCCACCAGCCTTCGCTTTACATAGAAATAACAGATCAGGTGTACGCTTTCTGTCACGATCCAGGATACCGGATAGGACAAATACAGTACAAACAGCGTATGATTCACAGCAAAAATGGTATAGATCCATATTACACGCAGCAGGCAGGAGCCAACCAGAGAAACAACCATCGGCAGCACAGACTCACCCATCCCTCTGAGTTCTCCGGAAATGACTTCCATGATCCCGCAGAGACAGTAAGTAACCGCGATGACAGAAAGACGTGTCATCCCAAATGCGATGGCCTCCTGGTTGCCGGGAAGATAAATTCCCAAAAGCAGGTTGCCCATGCGGTATACCACCTGGCCAAGCACCAGACCGGTAACGGTCACCATCAGGAAACAGTGTAAAAACACCTTTCCAATCCGGTCGAATTTGCGTGCGCCGACATTCTGGCTCGTAAACGTCTGAGCAGCCTGATAGAAGGAATTCATCGCCATATAGATAAACCCTTCTATATTTCCCGCCGCGGAATTTCCCGCCACAGCAATCTCACCAAAACCATTGACCGAAGACTGAATCAATACGTTGGAAAGAGAAAACACGGTTGACTGCAGCCCTGCCGGCAGACCTACCCGAAGGATGCGAAGCAGCTTCGGCTTTGACACACGGATTTTCTTCAGTTCCAGATTCATCTCCGGCTCCAGACGCATCAGACTGCGTACGACCAACGCGGCAGATATCGTCTGCGAAACCACTGTCGCGATCGCCACACCAGCCACATCCAGGTGAAACACTGCCACCAGAATCACATTCAGGACAATATTAATCAATCCGGCGATGACCAGATAATAAAGCGGCCGTCTGGTATCTCCCAGAGACCGGAGGATCGCGCTTCCGAAATTGTACACTGCCATCGAAGGCACTCCCACAAAGTAAATCCGTAAATACAGCTCCGAGAGGCTGATAATCGTCTCCGGTGTCGCCATCAGGCGCAAAAGCAGCGGGCTCAGAACAATTCCCACTATACCAGTCACAACTCCGCCAGCCAGGCTGATTGCAATCGACGTGTGAATTGTTTCTTTGACCTGATCCTTCTCGCCAGCACCATAAAAGAAAGCCGTTGCCACGCCAGAGCCAACGGACAGGCCTACCAGCAGGTTCACAATCAGATTAATCAGCGCGCCGTTCGAGCCAACCGCTGCCAGCGAGTTGCTGCCCGCAAGTCTCCCTACCACAATAATATCCGCAGCATTAAAAAGCAGCTGCAAGATACCGGCCAGCATGACCGGAAGAGTAAAAATCAGCAGTTTCCCCGTCAGGGGACCCTGCGTCATGTCCATCGTCTGCTGATGTATCCTATTCTTTTTTAAAGCTTCCACACAACTCACCCTCCACTTTTATCTCACACTTTTCGCCATTTCAATTTCATACAATTTTTCACGTTCCAAACGCCAGGATATCCTGTCTCTTCTGTTCTCAGTCATCTGGCAGCCTCTCCCGGATAGCGTTCCCCCAGCTTCAGGTTTGGCACCGCGTTCAGATCCAGCCCATGCCGGACGCCGCGAATATATTCATAATAAGCCGCCGCCCCAATCATCGCCGCGTTATCCGTACAGAAAATCGGCGACGGGCGATAAAAGCGGATTCCTCTCTTCTCGCAGGCCGCTTCTGCCGCAGTGCGCAGAGCGGTATTAGAAGCCACGCCTCCTGCCAGGGCAAACTTATCCAGGCCAGATTCCTGCACGGCGTGCATGGCATGCTCCACAAGCACGTCAACCACCGCTTTCTGAAAAGAAGCCGCCACATCCGCTTCCACAATCGGTTCGCCTTTCATTTTGCACCCATTCAGGTAATTCAAAACCGCTGACTTCAGGCCGCTGAAACTAAAATCATAGGGCGCATCCGCAATCTTTGCTTTCGGAAACGCAATCGCATCCGGATCCCCCTCCTTCGCGAGGCGGTCAATTTTCGGACCTCCGGGATAGCCCAGGCCAATCGCACGCGCTACCTTATCAAACGCTTCTCCTGCCGCATCATCCCTGGTACGGCCAAGGATCTCATACTCGCCGTAATCCTTTACGCGAACGAGATGGGTATGCCCGCCTGATACCACAAGGCAGATAAATGGTGGTTCAAGGTCTTTGTTTTCAATATAATTGGCCGAAATATGGCCTTCAATGTGATGGACGCCTACCAATGGAAGATGCTTTGCGTAGCTGATCGCTTTCGCCTCAGCCACTCCAACGAGAAGCGCACCAACAAGGCCGGGGCCATAGGTCACCGCAATCGCATCCATATCATCCAGCGTCATCTTTGCCTCAGACAAAGCCTCTTCAATCACCTGATTGATCTTTTCGATATGCTTGCGTGACGCAATCTCCGGCACCACGCCTCCATAAAGCTTATGCAGATCAATCTGCGACGAAATCACATTTGAAAGCACCTCCCGCCCATTTTTTACAACAGAAGCGGCAGTCTCATCACAGGAACTCTCGATCGCAAGAATTGTAATCTCTTTCTTCTCCATACCATCAATCTCTGTATTCATTCTCATACTCTCCAAACGTATCCAATGCCTGAACAGAAATACCGTTGCCGTATTCCCGCTTTTTTGATTCCACAAATTCTGAAAATTTTTCCGCAATTCAGGAGCACTTATTCATCCGGAAAATCCAGCTCTACGCTCTTTCCATCCTTGCCCGGGTACGCATTCGGAAAGATTTTGCGCACCTGCTCCATGTAGTCCTCCGGCCGCACAAGAGACGGACTGTAATGCGTCAGCCACATTTCCTTTGGCTGGGCGCGGTGAGCCAGCCGCGCAGCCTCGGTAAATGTCATATGCTTATGCTCCACCGCTTTCGCGTCCTTGTCCGCCTCGCCGTACATTCCCTCACAGATAAACAAGTCCGCCCCTGCAGCGTGCTTTACAATAGAGTCCGTCGGCCGGGTATCCGTCGAATACGTCAGCTTAATCCCGCGGCGCGCAGGCCCCAGAACATCCTCCGGGCGATACACACGCCCATCTTCCTCGATGACTTCCCCTTTTTGCAGCCGACTCCAGTATTTCATCGGGATCTCAGCCGTTTTTGCCCGCTCCACATCAAAACGGCCGGCGCGGAGAATCTCCAGACTGTATCCATAGCAGAGGACATTGTGATTCACACGAAACGCAGTAATCCGATATCCGTTTTCCTCAAATACCTGCTCCGTCCCCTGTATCTCCTTATATATAATAGGAAAAGGCAGTTCAGGCGCAACCACACGCAGTGCATTCACGACACGTTCCAGTCCCTTCGGACCAATCAGGGTCAGCGGCTCCGTACGTTCCGCGTTCCCCATCGTCAGCAAAAGCCCGGGAAGCCCGCTGATATGATCCCCGTGGTAATGAGTAAAGCAGATCGTATCGATCGGCTTAAAGCTCCAGCCCTTTTCCCGAACTGCAATCTGCGTCCCCTCTCCACAGTCAATCAGCAGGTTGCTTCCATTGTACCGCGTCATCAGGGACGTCAGCCATCGATAAGGAAGCGGCATCATCCCACCGCTTCCCAGCAGACATACATCCAGCATTTTCCCCCTCCTAACGTATTCTCTACAAATATTCCTCTATTTCTACCGGCAGGACAAACTTCCTAACCATCTCATCATAGCATGCTTCGCAAAGGCAGAAAAAATGGCGTTCCCCGTCTTTTTTCGAAAAATAACCCCATTCCTGTCTGCCCTCAAAAAAGCCCTCCTGGTATATGCCATTCTCTATTTCAAACGTTTTCCCGCAACCATTGCAGCGCAATTTCTTCTGTTCGCTCATCCGGAATCCTCCTTCTGTCATTCATAGCTCTCATGCACTAGAACCTCGTCTCCAAATCATCTCGACTTCATATTTGCTTGAATTTCCATCTGCCTCGTTGTCATCAGTCGTCACAGCCGATGTCGACGCTTTTACAGTATAATGCGTCCCGTGCCCGCCAGCTACCGGAAATCACTGGGATTCAATCCGGCTCCGACGTCCACATAATCACTGCGTCTTCGTCCGGCTTTCTGTAAAAATTTCTGCGAATGCCCGCAGATACAAATCCAAGTTTTTCATAAAGACGAATGGCCCGGGCATTGCCCTTTCGCACTTCAAGCGTAAAACGCCGGATCCCGCGTTTTCTGCCCATTTCCATCAGGTGCGAGAGCATGGCATATCCAAATCCCCTGCCGCGAGCCTCCTCCCGTACAGCAACATTCAGTATCTCTGCCTCTTCGAAGCTCCGCAGCAGACCGCAATATCCCACGATCTGATCTGAATCCCCTTCTCTCGCGACCAGATATACCGAGCATCCCTGTTCCAGGGCGGTGCGAAAGCCGTTCTCACTCCACGGCTCCGAAAAACACGTCCGTTCAATGGCCGCCACTTCCGGAATATCCCCGAACCGCATCTCACTGATCTGAAGTTCACTCATAATTCCCTCTGAAGGCGCTCTGCCCGCTCGCGCTCCGCCTGCGACAGCCGCAGATACTCCGGCGTATGCTCTGCTGCTGTCTGTGTTTTTCCTTCTTTATAATATTGCATGGCAAGCACTGCCACAGAGGAAGCCCTCTGACGATTCAGATGTGCGGGCGCAAACTGATACGGAACTTTCATCCGCTCCCGAATCTGTTCCCGATATACCGGCACACCGTCCCCAAGGAAAATCACCCCGCTGCCGTCCTGATTCAGCTCGTCCACAAGCTCTGTGACCGCCATCGGTTCCTGCGCCCGTTTTGTGACAAACTCTTCTCCCCGGAAGGAATAAATGCCTGTATAAACCTGGCTTCTGCGGGCATCCATCATCGGACAGATATTCTTTTCACAGCCGTATAAATTCCACGCAAGGGCGTCCACCGTCGGCACCGAGACAAGCGGCTTATCCAGCGCCAGCCCCAGGCCTTTTGCCGTCGCAGAGCCGATGCGCAGGCCGGTAAAGGAACCCGGTCCTCCCGCCACAGCAATCGCGTCCACGGACTGCAAATCCAGTTCAATCATCTTTGCCACCTCATCCAGCATCGGAAGAAGTGTCTGTGAATGTGTCTTCTTATAATTAACCGTATACTCCGCCAGCAAGGTGTCGTCCTCAGCCACCGCCACGGAAGCCACCAGCCCAGAGCATTCCAGTGCCAAAATTTTCATATTTGCTCTCTTTCTCTCATCGTAATCCTTCGATAATCGAACCCCCGCTCCAGATCCTTCTCAATCGAGATAAAAACTGTCTGCGGCGGCAAAAGCTCCTCAATCAGATTCGCCCACTCGATCAGGCAGACGCCGTTTCCATAAAAATAATCCTCATACCCGATCTCATCCATCTCTTCGATGTCCCCGATCCGATATACATCAAAATGGTAAAGCGGCAAACGACCTTCCTCATAGATCTGTACGATGGTAAACGTCGGACTGCTGACCGCCTCTGTAATCCCAAGTCCTTCCGCCAGCCCCTTGGTTAAAATGGTCTTTCCCACGCCCAGATCGCCCTCCAGGGCAAAAATCTGACCTGGAACAGCTTTTTCTCCAAGATGACGGCCGACAAGAAATGTCTCCTGCTCCGAATTTGTCTCTATTGTCATCTAAGTTCTCCTACTCCGGTCAAACCGAAAGCACAATACTGTGAGTAACAGCCAGGCTATTAGCCATGTCTTTCCTGCAGAAACGCAAACGGCTCCTCATCTGCAAGAAAATGCTGCAGCATATAGGCAGCTATGATTGCCACTCGCTCTTCCCGCAGGATTCTGCGCACTTCGTCCCGATCCGCGAGAACCACCTCAATCTCCTCCGAGATCTCCTGCATATCCGCACGAATCTCTCCGTCCGCGTACCCGTACACCGTCGCGCAGCACTCATCCGTCATTCCAATTGTTGTATAATAAGGCTTTTCATAAATTGTGTCAACCGGAATCGGCTGCAGTGTCAGCCCGGTCTCTTCCCGCATCTCGCGCACTGCGGCAGAATGGTACTCCTCTCCCGCTTCAATCAGGCCGGCCGGAAACTCATAGATATAATTATCAATGGTATAGCGATACTGGCGAATCAAAACTACGCGGTCTCGCTTCTCGCCATACAGGCTGTATATGATCACCCCGTCCGGTGACTGTTTTTTCGTAGAAAGCTCCAGATCCTCCGCACACTTTGCCCTGGAGGATACATAATACTTCCCGGCATGCCCTTTGCTGTTCTCCACATCCAGCTCATAGAGATTGACGTACGGATTTCCCGTCGTCCTTTGAATGCTCCTGATTTTGCCCATTTTCCCCACGCACCCGCCTTTCTATCTTTGAGCGTACTTATCATACCACAGAAAACAGATAAATCAACTGAAAAAGTACTTGATATTTATCTGACAATGCGCTATCATAGACACCAGTTTAAGATTGGTTCTTCGGGGCGGGGTGACATGACAAATATGAATTCCCCACCGGCGGTATAGTCCGCGACCCGCGAAAGCGGCTGATCCGGTGACGTCTGACGACGAATTCCGGAACCGACAGTATAGTCTGGATGAGAGAAGAATGCAGCACGGTTTTCATAATCGTGAGATTCTGCCGCGGAGATTTCCTGATAGGATATCTCCTTTTTTTGTAGCAATACAGAACAGCATCGAAATGATAACAAAACCATCTGCACCAGGAAGAGCCTTTTCCTTAAATGAACATTTCTATTTAAGAAAAGGAGAACAAAACATGGGAACAGGATTATTACAGACCGTTTCAGAAAACCTGCAGTTTGTCGCGGTGTGCGCTGTTGTGATCGCGGCGATTATCGGCGTGTCATATGGGCTGGAAGCCACTGTGCTGAAAAAAAACATCGCACAGGTAGGAAAAACCAGGTACATCACCATCTGCGGTATGCTTGGCGCGATTGCCATGATACTGCACATCCTGGATTTTCCGCTGGTTGCCATCGCACCGAACTTCTATAAACTGGACTTCAGTGAGATTCCGGTGATGATCGGAGCCTTCTGCTTAGGACCGGTCGGCGGCGTTGTCATCGAGCTGGTGAAAATTCTTCTGAAGCTGATCATCAAGGGAACCTCCACCGCTTTCGTCGGCGATCTGGCGAATTTTGTAGTCGGCTGCTCGTTCGTTGTTCCGGCAGCAGTCATTTATCATCTGAAAAAAACGCGTACGATGGCCATCATCGGTCTCGTAGTCGGCACCGTAGTACTCGTGGTATTCGGCACAATGTTTAACGCGATCTACCTGCTTCCGGCTTTCGCCTCTCTCTACGGGATGCCCCTGGACAGCATCATCTCCATGGGTACCGCAGTCAATGGCGCCGTAACAAACGTGACGACCTTTGTCATCTTCTGCGTCGGACCGCTGAACCTGATCAAGGGAATCTGTATTTCCGTGCCGACCATGCTGCTCTATAAGCGCATCAGTGTGGTTCTGCGCACCGCGAGCTCTGACTCCTATGCGGCCGGGAAAAACCGCCAGCCGCAAGGCTGATTCTGGTTTTCACGTCCATACAAAACATGCGCTTTCACTGGCACGGCATATACATCTCTGAGAGGGAATTGTCCTGTCAAGAGCAAAAAACAGGTCTTCGCATCAAGCGGAAGACCTGTTTTTGTCTGTAAAGGTATGAAACTGTTCCCGGTTTTTCTTACTTGCACACATTCACCGGCACTCCCACCAGATACGCGTAAACATTCTCAAACACGATCTCGGCGCGCCGCAGCATCGCTTCCTCGGAAATAAACGCCTGATGCGGGGTCAGCAGGGTATGTTTCGCATGGAGAAGCGGATAGTCCGCCGGAAGCGGCGGCTCCATATCGAACACGTCCACACAGGCATATCCCAGCCGATCTTCATTCAAAGCCTCTGCCAGCGCGGCATTGTCCACGATCGGGCCGCGGGCGCAGTTGATAAAAATCGTGTCCGGCCGCATCAGCGCAATGCGCTCTTTTGACAGGAAGCCCCGGGTCTGCTCGTTCAGCGGCAGGTTCAGCGACACAATATCACTCGCAGAGAGTACTTCCTCCAGTGACTTGTATTCGATGCCGAGCGCTTTCGCTTCCTCACTCTCACTGCGATTATAAGCAATCACCTTCGCCCCAAAAGCCAGAAAAAGCTTCGCGGTTCTCAGACCAATCTTCCCCAAGCCGATAATACCGACGGTCTTCCCGCAGATCTCACGGCCGCCAATCCCAACGCTGGTTCCTCCCTCACGCACGACGGTATCCGCCTTCACCACGTTCCGCAGCGCGTCAACCGCCATACCGATAATCAGCTCCGCCACGGTCTGGTTCGAATAGCCCGCCGCATTGCAAATCATTACGCCGCGCTCCCGGCAGACATCCACCGCCACATGATCAATACCGGTAAACGCAACGGATAGCATTTTCAGCGAATCCGCGCTCTCTACTACCTCCGCCGGATAAGGATTGTTCGCAATCATGACAATTTCACAGCCTGCACTCCGCGCAGCCAGTTCCTGCGGATCTGTCGTCTTCGTATCGTAATAAACAAACTCATGCCCCAAACCCGTCAGTTTTTTCGAATGCGCCTCAATCACGGCTGCCGGTACACCGATTGGCTCTAATAATGCAATTTTCATCTTTCCCACCTCATATGTCAAAATGCGGCCTTCTGTCCGCTCATGTACGAATTATACTATTTCCGTTCTGAAAAGTCATCCGTTTTTTTATCGCAAAAAATTTAAGTGCAAACGTACATCCGCATTTTATCGCAATAAATCAAATCAGCTTCGAAGCATAAAATATTCATGCAATCGCACTGTATAAAATTGTTTATGTTTCTCCCATTCAGAATTAAACTATAGACAATTCAACAAAGGAGGAAATACTACTATGGCAGCAGTGTCAGAAAAAAGGAAAAAACAGTATCGTCAGCTTGGTCTGACCATTGCGTACTATCGAAAGATGAATGGAATGACGCAAATGCAGCTCGCAGAGGCGATCAATGTGAGCCGCACCCATCTGAGCAATATTGAGGCGCCCAATATGCCAACCTCGGTTTCTCTTGAGCTCTTGTTCGACATCTCTGACGTTCTGGAAATCCCCATTGCAAAGCTGTTTGAGTTCAGAGAGTGATTCCTGTACCCTGATTTAGAAAGAAAAAGGCAGGTCTGCACGCAAATCAATGCAGACCTGCCCTTTTTATATCAATCCGCTTCACAATAACTCATTTGGTCCTTTTTCACCCTTCGCGAAATACAGCGCATTTTCCATCGTCGTCTCGCTGATGGCCTGCATGGCTTCCTCTGTGAAAAATCCCTGGTGGGAGGTCACAACCACATTTGGGAAGGACAGCAGCCGCGCCACGGTCGAATGCGGCATAATCTCCTCCGACAAATCCTCGTAGACGGAACCATTTTCCTCCTCATATACATCCAGACCAACCGCAAAAAACTTGTTCTCGCGGATCCCGCGAACCAGATCGTCCGTTTTGATCAGACCGCCGCGGGAGGTATTGACAAGAATCACGCCATCCTTCATCTGTCCGATGGTATCAATATTGATCATGTGATGGGTCTCCGGTGTCAGCGGACAGTGCAGGGAAATCAGATCCGATCTCTCAAACAGTTCCGTCAGCTCCACATACTCCACAAAATCCAGACTCTTGTTCGGATACATATCATACGCAATCACTTTCATTCCAAAGCCCTGGCAGATGCGCGCCATCGCGGCTCCGATCCGGCCCGTGCCGACGATTCCCGCTGTGCGGCCATAAAATGATACGCCCAAAAGCCCATTCAGACTGTAATTATTTTCCCGCACCTTGATATACGCCTTATGCAGATGCCGGTTCGCAGTCAGAGCAAGCGCCATCGCGTGCTCCGCCACAGATTCCGGCGAATAGCCCGGCACATGCGCGACGCGGATTCCATATTTTTTCGCCGTCTCCAGATCCACGTTGTTGTATCCTGCGCAGCGCATCAGGATCAGCTTCACCCCGCACTCATTCAGCAGCTCAATGGTCTGTGTACCGACATCCATATTCACAAACGCGCAGACCGCGTCATACCCTTTCGCCAGCGCAGCCGTATTCGGCGTCAGCTCCGCCTCAATAAATTTCACTTCAATCCCCGCATACTTTTCCTCTTCCAGACATGGGAGCAAATAAGTCTTATCATAGCTTTTTGTTCCAAAGAATAGTATTTTCATCCTGCAGCCTCCTCAAGTTTTTTCTAATAGCAAGAATCTTTCCGCTACTGAACGTACCTTATTTTTCCCATTTTGTCCAGTCTTTATCTACCCTTTTACACAAATTTTACCGGATTCTGTGGTTACATATCCATCTCGCTCCGCATTTTTTCCAGCGCCCTTTTTTCCAGTCTGGACACATAGGAGCGGCTGATTCCAAGCAGTCCGGCAATCTCCCGCTGGGTCAGCTCCTTCTGCCCATTCAGCCCGTAGCGCCCGGCAATCACCTGCCTTTCCCTCTCGTCCAAGACACTGCCCATACATTCCCGCATCCTGCGTATATCCTTTTGTATCTCCAGATTCTCCACCACATCCACCGGCTCGCTCTCCAGCACATCCATCAGGCGAAGATCACGGCCTTCCTGGTCAGTACCGATCTTTTCGTACATAGAGACCTCATGATTCAGCTTCTTGCGGGAACGAAGCATCATCAAAAGCTCATTTGCTATCGTCCCCCCGACGCGTTTTTGGAGACAGATCGGCTGATTCATGTCCTGCATCGTTTTCGATGCAGGACGCAGGCCACGTCTCGTGCGAAGCACGATTATTAATGACGTGGCTCTCTATCCCCTCATCTCCGGAATTAGTACCCGATAAGCTGTCTGAAGCATCCGTTTCGTCCTCATAATCCACATCAGAAAACCGTTCCAGTTTTTCTGATGCATCCGTGCCGCCATCCGTTGTCTGATCCAGGCCGGTGATTTCCGGATACTCAATCTCATCAGCGCCCGCCAAATGCGAAGCATTTCTTTCCATGCGGGCGCGTTCTGCCGCCGAACGGCAGTGAGGGGGCGCTTCCATCTCGGAAGCACCGAATAAAATCATGTGAGCATTTGTACCATCCCAGACCACACGCCGCACAAGAGTACGGATTGCCGCCCGCTTCTGCTCCACCGACATTTCATCAATGCCTGATTTGAAAGAAGATAACAGCTGACGCAATACATCAAACTCAATATCACTGAGCGCGTGTCCGGCGGTCAGATCTTCCAGTTCATGCATGCGGGAATCCAGCTCCTTACATTCACGGCTCAACTGCTCAATCCGCTTCACCACAGCGCTTCTGGCTGTTGCATCGCTTACTTCTGCCAGCGAATCTACGAGCGCCTCCATCTTCTTTTGGGCAGTGCTCCTGTCCTGCTGAAGGGACGCAAGCCGTTCCTCATAATCCGTGCGGTCACCCATGTAAAAGCTTCGGCTCTGCTCAAGCTGTTTCATAAAGGTTCCCTGATCGTCCTCCAGCAGCTTAATCTGCTCTATGATTGCAGCATCCAGTGTGTTTCCATTCGCATTCTTTTGATTGCAAATGCTGCCGCCGCTTCGCTCTTTCATTTTGCAGATATAGGTGTAAACCGGCTTTCCATCCAGACTTCTGCGCCGGTCAAGCTTCGGGTACATACGGCTGCCGCAGCTGCAGTACAGCAATCCGGTCAGCAAAGCCTCATTGCTGCGCGGTTTGCGATAGGATTTCGATTTGTTCCTCTCCAGTGACTCCTGTACCCGTACCCATACCTTTCCGGGGATGATGCCGGGATGCAGGCCAACTGATACAATCCACTCATTTAATGGACGCAGAATCGTCGTTTTTCCCTTTTCCTGATCGGTACGGTTGTAAGCCATAATCCCATGAACGCCATCAAAATCTTCTTTTCCGGAAAACAGCTCCGACTTAGCATTCACAAAGTAATCATACATCTCCTGATCCGCGATTGCATAGACAGGGTTCTGCAGAATCGACTTGATGGAAAAGCGGGTAAAGGTCTTATTATTTTTGGTTTTGTATCCCTGATTCAGCAGTTCCGTCTCCGTAAGCGTCAGGGAATCCGTCTCCACATACTTGTCAAAAATCAGCCTGATCACTTCCGCTTCCTCCGGAATCAGCTTCAGCTTGCAGGCTTTTTTAGTTTTCCCATCAATATTAACGCTTTTTACTGCTTCTGAGGAATAGCCGGTCGGCGTTGTTCCGCCCAGCCAACGGCCTGTCTTTGCAAGCTCGTGCATATTATCCCGAATCCGTTCTGCAATCGTCTCCCGTTCCAGCTGCGAAAAAACAGAAGCAATATACATCATGGCCCGCCCCATAGGTGTACCGGTATCAAACTGCTCTTTGATGGAAACAAACGCAATGTCCAATCGAGCCAGCTCCTCGATCAAACCGGCAAAGCCCCCAATGTTACGGCTGATTCGGTCAAGGCGATAGACAACGATTGCTTTGAACTTACGCTTTCTCGCCGCAGCCATCATTTTTTTATAATCCGGGCGATTCAGGTTCCCGCCCGAAAAACCTTCATCTTCATAAATCACTACGTGTTCCAGCGCTTCTGTCCCATAGTGTATCTGAATATACTCCTTACAAAGCTCTACCTGATTGCCGATGCTCTCGCCTTTTTCCGTAAATCTTGATTTGCGGGAATAGATGGCAATGCAGTCCTCATTCATTTGCATTCTGAATCCTCCTCCCGATATCTTTACGATATATGTACCAGTTCGATAATAACATAGAATCGTGTCAGTGGGAAGACCAAAACAGAAAATTTTGGTCTGGGTCAAATTGACCCAGACCATTGACGCCCTGAATTTGGTAAAGGTTCAAAATGAGCGTTTACCAGAATAATTGCATGAGTGAATCTTCACATCTTTTATTTGTGAACCGGAAGCGCAATTCATTTCATCTTCACATTTGGAAACAGCCCTGCATCCGTATGTGGTAAAAAGCAGCTTGCTACAAATTCGTCCATATAAGTCGGCTCATTGCTGAGCTCAAGGTATGTCATATTATGCGCCACCTCAGACACCTTCGTCTCGGCCTCGTTTGAGAGCAGAATTGCATAAGCACCGGACAGGGAAGAATTGCCAATATAAGTGAATTTCTCCATATCGATGTCCGGAAACATGCCGATGGAAACGGCATTGCGCATATTGATGCCGCTGCCAATGCCGCCCGCCACATAGACGCGGTCTATCATGGACACATCAAAGTCCAGAGACTGCAGCATCACGCGGATGGCTGAAAAAATGGCTCCCTTTGCGCGAATAAAGCTGTCGATATCAACCTCTGTAATCTCAATGTCCTTGACAGAAGCTGCGTTTTCTTTGTATTCCAGCACATAGCTTCCCATGCCGTACTGGTCGCAGCGAATGCGCGATCCTTCGCGGATGAACTTCCCCTTTGGGCTGATGATGCCGCAGCGGAACAGCTCGCTGATCACATCAATGATACCGGATCCGCACAGACCAACCGGCTTCTGCCCCTCATCTCCGACTATGGTAAAGGTCGGCTCCATGGTGTCCTTATCGATCACACACGCCTCAATCGCGCCGTTCATCGCACGCATACCGCAGCTGATATCGCCGCCCTCAAAAGCAGGACCCGCGGAGCAGGCACAGCTCATCATGAAATCCGAGTTGCCAAAGACCAGCTCCCCATTCGTGCCAAGATCAATAAAGAGGGACATCTCCTCCCGGTTCCAGATGGTGCTGGAAAGTGTACCGGCTGTGATGTCGCCGCCCACGTAGCTGCCGATATTCGGTGCGAGGATCACGCGGGCATGCTCATACAGATCCAGACCAAGATCGCGCGCAAAGACCGAATTCGTTTCAAAAAAGCTTGGTATAAACGGTTCCATTCGAACCGGATCTGCGTCCACACCAAGCAGCAAGTGATTCATCGTCGTATTGCCGGCGATACATGTGCGGTAGACCTGCTGCGGCGAAATGCCGATCGACCCGCACATCTGACGGATCATCGGGTTCAGCGTTTCTTTGATGATGGCATCTTGCAGCTTTTTGCGGCCGCCTTCCTTCTGCTGCTCAATAATACGATTAATAACATCCGCGCCATAGCGAATCTGCCCGTTTCCGGAGGAACCTTTCGCAAGGATTTCTCCGGTTACCATATCAATAATCAGCGCGGATACGGACGTTGTGCCAATATCCACCGCAAGGCCGCAGACCTTTACGTCTTCAGAGGCCGGATAAATATCCAGAACCTCAGCCTTGTCTGCATCTGCCCTGCGGACAACACAATTTACCGCAAAATTTCCCCTTCTCAACGTCTCCGCAAGCTTTTTTAACACGGCAAAGGTCAGCCGGATCTTAGAAACTCCGCAGGCAGACCCGACCGCCCGGATCAGCCGTTCATTATCCGGCATGGTGTCATCGAGCGACGGCTCGTCCATCTGTACGGCGACAACCTCCAGATCATTATGAAAAGCGATCCCGGCTCCGGCCATATCTTCCCTGGCCTTTTCGAATATCTGTATTTCCTCCGGCGAGCTTAAGTCCGCCACCTTCATCCGGCTGCGGTACGCAGAAGCGATATCCGGTATCAAGATCTCTGCATCTGCAACGACCTTGCTCACGCAGGCCAGCCTCCACCCTAAAGCGAACTCCTCATCGGAAATATGGCTGGTCTTTTTGGTGTCCAGTTCCCCTTTGATGAGCTTTACTCTGCATTTTCCGCAGGCCGCGTTTCCATTACACGGCGCATCGATCGCGACATTCGTCTTTTTTGCCACATCCAGAAGGCTTTCTCCCTCCACCGCGTAGCCGATTTTCCTGCTGCCGTTTTCAAACTGAAAAGTCATCTGAAACATCGTACAATTATACCTCCGCACGTTTCTGTCTTAGTCCAAAAAAATGGTTACATTCACAGGTCTCCCCATAACCAACTTACCTTATCTTAGCCACATCAGGTGTTACCTGTAACAGCATCCAGCCAATGAAATCGCTGCGCGATGCAGCCAGATGCTTCTTTTTCATCACTATAGCCCAAAATATCAGTTTTATAAATCAGAAATCATTTGTTGGTCAACAACCGTTGGTTGTGGTATCGAATTTCCCCAATACTCTTCTGGTCAGTGCGAATGCCAGAATGAACGCAGAAACATCTGCAACAACTGATTCTTGTTTAGTGCTGATTCGCCTTTCTGTATTGAAGTGCGGATATATTTTCCGCGCCTTTAAATATTTTGCAGAAGTATCCCTCATCCTCATAGCCTACCAGGTGGGCAATTTCGGAAACCGGCATATTACTGTTGCGCAAATAACTTTTCGCATGCTCCAACCGTAAGGATTTTGTGTATGCGCCAATTGAAATGCCATAGCTTTGTTTGAATTGTTTGGAAATATACTGAGGACTTTGCCCAAACAAATTGGATAAATCGACCATTCCGAAATTATCCGAAAAATGATTTTGTATATAGGAATGAATTCCTTTAATGTTCAATACAATGGAATCATCGTTGGTGCAGATATTGTGCAGGATAATCTTCGTGTCTCTGGTCCAGCTTTCCAATGAAAAAGCCCAGGTAGATAGCTCCATATCGGAGTTCTCATTATCACCATATATAGCGCGAATTCGTTTTATAATCAAATTCATCTCCGCAGTATATATTTGAAAAGCTTCCAGTGTTAAATGCTTTTTTGCGGAGATCCCTGCTGCAATTTCATTTACAATACTGTCAATTGTATGATCATTCCTCTCCGCAATTGCTTTTTCCAACAGATATTGCGCTCCCTGCATGGAGATTGTTTCTCTTTCTGTTATGCTTCTTCTGCCGTCACTTTTAGCGCGAGTTTCCTTTCGTTTTAAGCCGTCATCAGGCAAATTTACAATCTCACATTTCAGCAGATTTCGTTTTAAATTCATATAGGAATCAGGTATTTCCTCACAGCTTCTTATTTGTTCATCTGTTACCGACAGAATCGCGCAGTCAAATTCCTTTTGCATTCTATTCGTACACATGCGTATAAGAGACTGTTTATTTCGTCCTTCCAGATGACAGGTAATCAGCAAAAGCTGCCGATCATCCAATATTGTTGTATACAAAACCTGCTCTCCACAGATTTCGGCTGCTATCTGGTGAAAAACAGACTCAAAGTCATCGAAAGCCAAATGATCCCTTTCGCATAGAAAGTGAACAGAATCACAAAGTAAAAACAGAGAAAGGTTCACCTTCTTGCCAAACATTCCTAATACTTTTAAAATTTTCGGAATTTCGCGTTCGTTGGCTTGACCTTCCAAAATCCACTTTCTAAATTTTAATGCCGCTGCATTCCTGCTATGAATAAGCATTTCACGTTTGATATCCTCATGCTTTTTTTCTTCTTTCATCTGAAGGAAGGCTTTTTTCACCGCTTTTTGTAATTCATCGCGGCTGATCGGCTTTAAAACATAATCGATCCCATTTGTCTGAATCAAAGCCTTTACATATTTAAAGTCACTATAGCCGCTGACTGCAATTATTTTTGCTCGGCATCCCGCTTCACGAAGTTTTTGCAGATACTCGATTCCGTTCATGGCTGGCATTTGCATATCGGTGAAGATGATAACCGGCTGTTCGGACATTGCAATTTTTAAACCTTCCTTCCCGTCAGCAGCATACAGAAGTTCCTCCACACCATAAGATTTCCAGTCTATAAGCATTTGAATTGCTTTGTAAGCATGAATTTCATCATCAACGATCAGTATTTTCATTTTTATTTTGTCCCTTAAGCTTTGATTCGGAGCTTCAGCTTTGCGAATACGTTTTCTTTACTCGTAATCTCCCACTCAAACCCATTTTCCCGATAGATGGATAAGCGCCAGAGAACATTTAATAATCCAATGCCATGTCCTTCTTCATCCGTTTGTGTCTGCTCTGTAAAAAGAGTTCTGATATGGATGATTTGATCCTCAGTAAAGCCTTTTCCGTCATCCAGGATCATGATCTCCAGAATTTCATCGATTACATTTGCGGAAAAATAAATATTCGTTTTTCCGCCTTCCGATATATGACCATATTTTATACTGTTCTCAATCAATGGCTGTAAAATCATTTTGGGAACAACCACCTTAGTGGCCTCGTCACTGTACTCCGCCTGATAAAAGAGCCTGTTTTCATATCTTCCGGCCTGTAGTTTCATATAATTTTCAATATAGTTAATTTCATCCATTAATTCAACAAGATCCGCGGATAAATCCATATTATATTGAAGCATTCTTGCCAGTTGTGAAATCGATTCATTGGCGTCGTATGCGCCCTGATAAAGTGCCTGTGTTCCAATGTACTGCAATATATTGTTCAGAAAATGAGGATTAATCTGCGCCTGAAGCATTTTTAGCCTTGCCCTTGACAATTCTATTTCGTTTTTCATTTCTTTGTTGATTAAAGTATTAATGCTTTCGACCATTTCTTCGTATTTATGATCCAGATAGGAAATCTCGTCATCGCCAACCGATACCGTCTCATATTCGTAGACTCCCTCCTTCACCTTCTCCATATTAGCCGCAATTTTCTGAATTGGTGAAAAGAATCTATGATACATATTTATGATGTAAAAAAGAATCAGCAACAGCAATACAAGATTGATCACAAAAACAAGCTTTATTGCGTTTATGGTTGGATGAATGATACTTTCCCGGTCGATAAACCTCACCAGCGTATATGCTTTGTCCTGAACCTTAAATTCTGCAGCAAAAAAATATCCCTTGTCATTTCCAACTGTACCGGAGACCATTTCTAAATCATCATCCGGCAGCGGGGACGTTTCTATACCATTTTGAGTCTGTGAAGAATATATTCTGGTTCCTTCCTCAGAAAACAGTGCCAGCAGATTTATATTAACATTATCGGCCGCAACGCTTGAGGCGATTTCATCGAACTTGCTGATATCAAAGTATATTACTACCTCCGCAAGCAGACTGTCCTGCGGATAATCGATTAATAGTTTCCTGTAGCAGCCCACCTGAAAGGTCTCTTCCTGATAAAAGGAAAATCCTTCCGGAATTTCATAATCTGATGTTCCTGTCCGCCAGCGGTTTTTACTGATGAACTCCTCACATTGTATGGTTTCCTGGTTATTTCCGGTGATGTCAACACCCCATATAAAATCATAGGATGCCATCAGGTTTGAGGCCAGCTCGCTAACCAAATATTCACTCGTGTAGGTATACGCTTCTGTTGACCGCAAACAGTTTTGTAAATCAACGCTTTCATAGTAGATTTGTAGCGGAACATCAGCTATATTGTCCATAAGCTCCTGACTTTTCTCCTGGGCAATAGTAGTCAGCTGATTGTTTAATACACGGATCTGCCGTGTCAGCGTACTGTAATTAATCCAAATCATTAATACACTTCCGCATATAAAAGGAATAATGACGGAGATCAGACTTATTTTAATCAGTTTGGATAACATTCCTCTTTTCATTCTGCATCGTTTTCCTAATCCGAATTCCGATTTGACCATGAGTTACCTGTATTCCGCACCCGACAGAGGAGTGGCTGTATGTTCCCGTAAACGATCCGCTTAAAACCTCATCTACGCATTCCAGATATTGTTCCACTATTGTGATATCCAATGGGATTTTATGGTGCGCACTGTATATCTTTTCAATTTCTTTACGATGATACAGTTTCATCAGACTTTTTCGATACGAAGTCAAATCCGCCGACTCTTCAAAACACAGCAAAACGGATTGATCGCATACGGTATCTCCGGTAAAAAGACTTTTTGAAGCTGAATCATAAAAGCACAAACTTCCCTGTGTATGTCCGGGTGTTGCGATTACTTCCACATTTCTTTGCCCCAATGACAGAATTTGTCTGTCATGTAAATAGGATATATCCACGGCCTCGTCCTTTTGAATCATATGCTCCATCAGATCTTCCGGGAAATCGGCGTCCATTTCTTTTATAAAAGGTGGCAGACTCTTGCTTTTAAAGCTTTCTGATGCGCATGCATCATACAGTGCTTTGTCTTCCTGAGAAATCATAACGGACGGAAACAGGCTGTTATTTCCAATATGATCCGGATGCGTATGTGTATTGACAAGCAGCACCTCTTTTTCAGTAATCTGTTTCACCGTGTCAGCCAGATTCCCCACGCCCACGCCAGTATCAATCAGCAGGGCTTTTTCTTTCCCTATGATCAGATAGCAATGAACATGAAAGAAATCATCCAAAAGATATATATCATCATGCAAAGGAACAACTTGATAGTCATATTGTGCAGCTTTCATCTGTTTTAATCTCCTCCTCATATTTATTCCCCGGGTACAAAGCAAGCATAACTCAAGTTGTCAGAAAAACCGGGAAACACTTCTGATATTTTAAGGCGAAAAGCTTGCCGATTGTTATTATTATATCCAAGAGTCCTCAATCTTTAAATCAAAAAATATTTGTCAGGCAACAACCACAGGTTGCAATGTAATTGATAGTATCTGGCGCATTACAATTTTTTTGTTTTCGTATATTTTTCTTTTAATATTCATAGGACCTTCCTTTACAGGAAGGCCCCGTGATTGTTGTATTCAATCTAAACGAGTATAGAACATTTCCGTTAATGTATCGTTGGTTGCTTCTGCATCTGCCTGTCCAGCACAATAAGCTTGAATTGGCGCCAAAAGATCTTCAGAAAAGCCAGACGGCCAATCCTCCCATCCGAATCCATCAAAAGCCATATTATCAGAAATATACCGGTTCATATCCTGATGAAGCGCGGATAAAGAAGAAGTATCAACACCTTCATACGGCGGCGCACTATTTCCTAATTCCACAAGATATGTTTGAGCATTTTCGACAAACCACTGCACAAAATATAATGCTGCATCCAGGTCCTCAGAATTTTTATTTACACACATTAAATTTGTTGAAGAAGATACCATCAATTTTGTTTCTTCTGCATTGTTTGTCAGTGGAATTGCCATAAGACCAAAATTAATATCCGGGTTGGTACTCAGGAAAGTATCTGCCAGCCATGTTCCCTGTTTGATCATCGCTATTTTCCCAGATGCGAAATCAGCAATTTGATCATCAACGCTATAAGTAATGGAGTTTTTTCCACATCCGTAATTTAATGTTAAATCTATTCAATAGTAGCTCCTGTTTCTTCTTTGAAATCAATAATAATCTGATCGATCATTGTTTCGTTAATAGCTGTTCCAAAGTACCATTTTAAAGTGATACCTGAAAAATCTATTTCTTTCTCGTTATCAATCGAACTTTCCGCCGCTTCCGCCGCAATTTCCGTACCCACATTTCCGTATACGGTCATCATACAGATTGTTGTAGCAGTCAGCATAAGTGAAATCATTTTTCTTTTCATTTCCTGTGTCCTCCTGACTTTTTAGTGTCTACATAAAAAAGTGTTTTCAGTTACTTAATGGGATTTCTTCGCCAGATCTTGATGCTGCCTTTACCGACGGTATTTTTGTCACCCCTGTTGTCTGCTTCAATCCCAGGCTGAGCCTCCCTTCCAGACAGTATTTTTCTTCATATACATGCAGCTCCACAGGACTACCGCTTTCCAATGTAAATTCTGTACCCTCTGCAGATACTCTTACCAGAATATGACTGCCTCGATAGTTCAGCATGAAATTGTATGCTTTCCACTTTTCCGGCAAAACAGGAGCGAACCAGATACCACTTTCCTTTAAACGAAATCCTCCAAAACCATAGACAATCGCCATATAGGTTCCACCCATATTGGCCGTATGAATCCCGTCCTTTGTATTTTTGTGAGTATTAAACAGATCCAGCATCGCGGAATTTCCAAAATATTCATACGCCTTATCGACCTGTCCGAGTTTTGATGCCACGATACTGAAAATACAGGTAGATAAAGAGGAATCATGTGTCGTCACCTGCTCATAATAAGCAAAGGAACGGCGGATAGTTTCCACATCCTGCGCATCTTCAAAAATAAAATGCGCCAGCACCGTATCCGCCTGCTTGCAGACCTGATAGCGATAAATATACATTGGATGATAATGCATCAGAAGCGGATAATTCTCTTTTGGCGTGCCTGCAAAATCCCATACCTCCTTCCGAAGGAAGGAATCATCCTGCGGATTAATCCCCAGTTCTTCATCATAGGGCAGATACATTGCCTTTTCCGCTTTTTCAAATTCCTCAATTTCTTCCTCACGGAGCCGGATTTTCTTTTTTACAGGCGCAAGCAGATCCTTTTCCTCCAAAAGCCGATACAGCCTTACCGCCCAATGCAGATTATACTGCGCATTTAAATTCGTATAATAATTATTACTTACCAGGCAGGTATATTCATCCGGGCCGGTGACTTCATGGATCTGAAAGGCTCCATGGTAATAATTGCCGAGATCCATCCACAGGCGCGCAGTCTCAAATACGATTTCCGCTCCTTTTTCTGCCATAAACACCAGATCCCCGGTCATTAAATAGTATGCGACCGTCGAATATGCAATATCTCCGCTGATATGGTACTGTGCGGAGCCGGCCGGAAAAAAGCCGGAGCACTCCGTCCCGTGGATCGTCCTCCAGGGATAAGCCGCCCCCTGTTTGTGCCCCAGAATTTTCGCGTTTTCCCTTGCCTTGTCCAGAATGGAATAGCGATATTCAATCAGATTGCGGGAAATCTGCGGATTCGTCAAAGTAAAAAAAGGCTGTATGTACATTTCGGTATCCCAGAAATAATGTCCCTCATATCCCTCGCCGCTCAATCCTTTCGCGGCAATATTACTGTGCGGATCCTTTCCCACCGACTGAATCAGCTGATACTGGTTATAACGTACAGACGCACACAGGTGATCGTCTCCTTCAATTTCCAGGGCAGAAGACGTCCAGAACCGATCCAGATATTCCCTTTGTTCCCGATAGATTTGTTCCAGAGGAACGGCAAGAGTCATTGTCATTTCATCTGAAGTCTGTTTTTTTAAATCCGGACATCGAAGAGAATCTGCAAAAATCATATATTTAATCAGCTGAACTACTTCTCCCTGACCAGCATCTGCGGTAAGCTTTTGCACGGAGCGGTGTCCTTTCATAACCGGGATTGCTGCTGTAACAGTTCTCTCTGCTCCCTTCAGCACGTTCTTCACAGCTGTACATACCTGAAGCCCGGAAGTTGCTGTGTTCGTATACAGATAAGAGACTCCATCGCAGATTTCTGCGTAATCCGGAATTAAATGCTGAAAGCTTTCTCCTGCCACCCGCGGATCATTGGGATTACAGTAATTCTGCACATTTCCCTCATGCTCCGACATAAAGCAAATTCTGCCGGAGAAATTCAGCGGCGTCACCTGATAGTCAATTGTAAACAGATGCAGATGAGAAAAAGAAGCCATTCGCCTGATGACAATTTCCGCTTCTCTGCCCTCTGGAGATCTCCAGAGCACCTTCCTTGCGGTAATTCCACTCTCCATGTCCAGCCAGCGCTCCGATGAGAGTACAGTCCCTGAAAACATTGAAAACTCTTCCTCTTCCAGATATAGCCGTATCGTCTGACCATCCGCCACATTCAGCATGGTTTCCTTTTTTTCTGCCATTCCATACAGCTTTTCCGCCTGTTTCATTTCGGAAATATCATAGAATCCATTGATGTAGGAACCACGAATGGTATCATATCCCTCCGGATAGCCTTCCTCAAAATTTGAACGTACTCCAAGATATCCGTTTGCATTATGAAAAATTGTCTCATTCAGTAATAGTTCCTCATTGTCCAGCTTAAGATTTTCAATTCTGTAAATCCATTTTTCATTCATGCCTCTTTCCTTCCCACTTTCCTCTTTTTGCTGCAAAAATGAAGACATAAAACCTGTTTACAATCACTCTATATGCGAAATTCAATCGGAAAGAACGGCCCGACCGCCGCGCGCACCGCGTCCAGCACTTCCTTTGCAAACCGGCAGCGGTTTTCCAGCGAACCGCCGTAGCGGTCGATCCGTTTATTAAACCACGGGCTTAAAAATTGGTTGATCAGCCAACCATGTCCGCCGTGGATCATCACCATCTCAAATCCGGCCCGCTTTGCCAGCCCCGCCGTTCGTCCGTACGCGGCGACGATCTCATCAATCAGTTCCTGCGTCAGTTCATGCACCTCAACCCCGTCCGGGCGAACACAGGCCGACGGTCCCCACTGGAACATTTCATGCTGGCGGGTCTTATCGGTCATATAGGTCCCCGCATACATCCCGGAGTGCGACAGCTCCACGCTCGGAATCGCCCCGTGTCTGCGAATCGCATCCGCGGTATAGGTAAACGAAGCAAGCGAATTCAAAACGCTCGTGTCCAGATGGTACGCGTGACTGCCGTCCGTCTGCGGGTGCACCACGCATTCCGATACAGTGACGGCTCCCGCACCGCCCTTTGCCCGCAGCTCGTAAAACGATTTCGACTTCGGCCCGATACAGCCGTCATTTGTGATATCCGTGCCGCCCATCGGAGCTGAAAACATCCGGTTCCGAAAGGTCGTCCGCCCTAACGTAATCGGTTTGCAAAGATTAGGATATTTCTGACTCATTCGTAATCTCCCCCTGCTTAAACGATAGCGCTTCTTCCATGGCTAAAGATTTGGTAAAATAAAACTGTTTTCTGTTTATTTCCCTTCCACGAAAATCAGCTGTGCGAATTCCTGAATACACTCTCTCCAGACCTTCCATTCATGTCTGCCCTTGTAGATTCTTCTTTCATTTGATATGCCTGATTCTTCCAGGATTCTGTCATCTTCTTCGAATTCGGCAAAAAATTCGTCCTCGTTTCCCATTGCCCGGAATAATAATTTCATATTTGATGAAAATGTATCAGCATAGCAATGTTCCAGGTGAGAACGAGAAGCATCTTCATTCATAATGTCCCGCAGAAAGCCGCTGAAGAGCCCTGCCCACGCAAAGAGATCCTGATGCTTAAAAGTAATCACCGAAGTCTGCATGCTGCCCATGGATAATCCAGCCATAGCTCTGGCTTCCCTGTTATCAATCGTGCGATAGTTTTTATCAACAAACGGAATAATATCTTCCAGCAGCACATTTTCAAAAAGCCGGGAATCAATCCTTCTGCCTTCTGTTTCCCTTTTCTGTACCATTCCATTGGCCATGATCAGAATCATTGGAACAGCTTTTTTTTGCGCAATCAGATTATCCATTATAAAATTAACTTTTCCCTGATTGACCCAGCAATTTTCATTTTCTCCATGTCCATGCTGCAAATATAGTACCGGATATCTTTTTTCACTCGCGACATGATATTCCGCCGGCAAGTAGACCAAAAGCCGTTCCGCCATTTCCGTCACACTGGAATGGAAGTATTCTGTGACCACTGCCCCATGCGGCACGTTTTCAATCCTTGTCCATGGATCCTCCGGGTCCGGTACATCAACATAATTCACCGGCCTGGAAAAGCCGAAGCCAATCGGAATAAAAGGATACAGGACTTCATTTCCGTCAATCAGAATATTTAAATTGTGATACCCATATCCCAAATGACATGTTCCGCTCCACATACCCCGAGAATTCTTTTTCAATTTAAAATTATCCATGCGGCGTGCGATGATTACCTCATCTGCTTTAGGCGCATATATTTCAAATCTGACATTTCCATCATCCATCACTTCAGCGCCGTAAGGAATTCTCTCCGTATGCTCGATCCGATCGCCAAACTCTCTGAAAAAATTTCCCGGCATGATTTTATTATGGGCTAACCCCTGTGCATAATATAATTGATTTACCATTCCTTTTCCCTTTCAACCTTTCACTGCTCCGGTCACCATACTGTCCATAAGATTTCTCTGCATAATCAGGAAGAAAATCAGCATTGGAAGCATGGTAAGTGTTAACCCGGCCATAACCCCACTCCAATCCGTCTGGTAAGAATCATAGAACTTCTGCATGGCAACCTGAATTGTAACCACATGGTCTCTTGTCAAAATCAGTCTCGGAATCATGAAATCATTAAACACGCTCATCGTACTCATGATTGCGATCGTTGATGTGATGGGTTTGAGCAGCGGAAGGACAATAGAAAAGAAGGTTTTAAAAGGCCCGGCTCCGTCAATAATTGCGGCTTCCTCCAGCTCAATCGGAACTGTTTTTACGAAACCCGAGTAAAGGAATATGGACATCGCCATATTGCCGCCCCAATAAATAAACACCATTCCCCAAAGATTATTGATCAAACCAAATTGCCTTGCCACCTGAACCAGCGGTATCATCAGGACCTGGGAAGGGATAACCATTGAAAATACCAGCAAGCCGGAAAAGCATTTACTCACGATATTATTGTATCTTTCCATCTTGTATGCTGCCGCCGAGCTAAGGACGATAATACCCGCTACGGAAGCAACTGTAATAAACAGAGTATTCAAAAATGCCCGTCCAAAATTCATTTTTTCCCAGGCAGCAGCAAAATTGTCAAAATGCAGCTTTGTCGGCAACGCTGTCATATTCATCACGATTTCGCTTCCGCTCTTAAAAGCGTTAATAAAGACCAGAAAAATCGGATACAGGAACACTAGTGCTAACAGGATGGCAAGAACTTCAATAATCGCCGTTTTATACGTATATTTCTTCACTTTAGTCTTCCTCCCCATTCATCACTTTTGTCTGGATCAATGCAACAATTCCCACTATAATACAAAAAACAAAGGATTCTGCCGTTGCCAGCGAATAGTTGCTTCTTGAGAAGGCTTCCATGTAAATATTATAGGCAATGGACTGCGTGGAGCCGTAAGGTCCACCCGACGTTAATGAATACGGCAGATCAAACACTTTCAGGCCATTTACCAAAGTCAAAAACATACAGATCGTGCAGGATGACCGGATCAGCGGTAATGTTATGTGTCTGAACCTCTGCCACGAATTTGTTCCGTCAATAGCCGCTGATTCCAGTACATCCGCCGGAACACTCTGTAATCCTGCCAGATAGATCAGCATCATATAACCAACCCCATGCCATACCTCAATAAAACAAATGCCCCAGAAAGTCGAGGTCGCATTCGTTAATATATTATTTTTCAGCATCTCTATTCCAAACAGGTTCCCCAGATACGGGAAAAAATTCGTAAAAATAAATCTCCACAAAAAACCGACGGTAACTGCACCGATCATCATCGGGGTAAAAAAAGCCGCCCTGAGTATTGACTGCGTTTTTAATTTCATATTGAGTGCCAACGCCAATGCAAGTCCTATCACATTGCTTAAAATGATTGTCACAATCGTATATCTGACCGTGAACGAAATGGAGCTTAAAAAATCCTTATTTTGAAATACAGCTATGTAATTTTTTAATCCTACCCAATTTACATTCAGACTGATACCATCATAATCTGTAAAAGAATTTCTCAAACCGATCAGCATTGGATAGATTACAAAGCAAAGAAAGACCGCCATTGCTCCGCCTGTAAAAATAAAATATATAATATTGTCCTTTACCTTTTTATCCTTCACAATTCAACCCTCTTCCATCCATAAGGCCCGCTTTTACAGGAAAGCCTTATTTTTTGTTTGCACAGGGGTGCATAAAAATAAATTATGAGCTGCGCCTCGGCACTCCGAATGGGCGAGCAGGAGCCGACAGACCGCCCCCTGCTCAATCACAGATTATGCTTAATCTAACCGAGTATAGAATTTTTCCGTTAACGCCTCATTTGTAGCCTCAGCGTCTGCCTGCCCGGCGCAGTAAGCCTGAATTGGAGCCAGTAAATCTTCCGTAAATCCGGTTGGCCAATCCTCCATTCCAAATCCATCAAATGCCTTATTATCAGAAATATACTGATTCATATCCTGGTTTAAAGCAGACAAGGAGGACGTATCCACGCCTTCAAACGGAGGTGCAATGTCTCCTAATTCCACAAGATACGTTTCTGCATTTTCAACAAACCATTGGATAAAGTACAATGCTGCATCCAGATTTTCGGAATCTTTATAAACACACAATACATTTGTTGCCGAGGATACCATCAGTTTCGTTTCTTCCTCATTGTCTGTCAGCGGGATTGCCATAAGGCCAAAATTGATGTCCGGATTGGTTTTCAAAATAGAATCTGCAAGCCATGTTCCTTGTTTGATCATCGCTATTTTCCCGGCAGCAAAATCGGCAATTTGATCATCAGCGCTATAGGTAATAGAGTTTTTACCAAGTCCGTAATCTAACGTTAAGTCTATATATTTGTACCAGTTTTCTGTTATAGAAAAATCATTCAGCGAATTTTCTTTATTATAGAGCCCCTCTACCACATCGGGATTCAGCTCCAGTTCATAGGCAAATTCCGCCGACAAGGCATGCATGGCAAAACCATATACCATGTATGTTTCTCCAAATGCCTGAATCCCCGCATCCTCTAACTTTTTGCATGCCTCTTCCAATTCTGTTAAAGTATCCGGAATTTCAGTAATTCCCGCCTGTTCAAACAAATCCTTATTATAAATAATACCGCAGGCTTCAGAAGAATATGGCAGCGCAAGGAGTTGGCCATCCAGCGTTCCTGCTGTTTTTGCCGAATCGTATACTACATCTACCCAGGATTCATCTGATAAATCATAAAGATAGTCTTTCCATTCGCTCAGGGTATCCAACGAGCCCTCCAGAGCAAATACATCTGGTGCTTCCCCCGCGGCAAATCTTGATTTTAAAACGGAGGTTCCTTCCCCTGCGCTTTCCTATTCAATAGTAGCTCCTGTTTCTTCTTTAAAATCAACAATAATCTGATCAACCATATCTTCGCTGATACCTGTTCCAAAGTACCATTTCAAGGTAACGCCGGTGAAATCCACCTCTTCCCCGTCAGTGGCTGAATTTTCCGCCGCTTCCGCCACAATTTCTGTCCCCACATTTCCGCATACGGTCAACATACAGATTGCCGCGGCAGCCAGCATAACTGAAACCATTTTTCTTTTCATTTCCTGTGTCCTCCTGACTTTTTTTTGATAGCTACATAATAACAGGCAAATATCGGTTATTGAATGGAATTTCCTCGCTGAAAATTGGAATTTCAGAACGCAAAAATGCCGCCTTTTACCGACGGCATTTCCTTCTGAACGGTCCATTTTGTAAATTATAGTAAACGACGTAAGTCGTTTTACTCTCATTCATATCACTTTTCCCAAATATAGCTTAATGCTGGATCTGTCCATCACCTTGAGCGGCAGCTGATAAGATCTGTTTTTCCAGAGGAAGCAATGCCTGGATAAGCGCATGATCATGATTCTGTACCACATGACAATCCGGGCCAAAAAGCATTGTGTTCTCAATCGTGTCGGTGCTTTCCTGCCATCCCGGATTGCCTGTACGCGCAAATTCCATTACTGCGTGAAAAATCCTCTCCTCCAGCTCTGATGCACCATGGAACGCACAGACGGGAACGAGCTTCGTATTATGGAATACAAATGGAATATCCGAGCAATGCCATGCACTGCGGCCATCTTCAATCGGAAAATCCTGTTCAAAAAGATAGCTGAACACGGGACCGCCGGATGCGGCCCTCGCCTGAATATACTGAATGGTCGGACTGCGGAACATCGTGTCCACAAGAGCAATCTGCGAAGCGTCCCGGCGGGGATACGCAGCCTGATACAAAGTGCAAAGCTGCACTGCAGTCTCTTCGCCAAAAAGCGTTTCCAGCGGCACAGATAAATCCGGTTTAAAAAATCCGAGGAACTCGGAAAACACAGTGCCGACCAGCAGAGGAACCGCTGCCGTCTCTTTTCGAAAACCGCTGCCATTTGTAAGAGGGTCTCCCAGATAAAAAGCGTTGGGATGCGGAGCCATGCCGACATTTTTCCCCTCTCTTTTCAGAGCAGGGCTTACCCGATTATAAGCCGCCGCCAGCTGCGCGTAGGGAACCGTTTCCAGCCCCGCTGCGGAGGAAATTCCCAGCGCATCCATAACTGCCAGCGCACAATCCCGTCCGCTTCCTGTGCTGTCTGCCATCGCACCACCGATAACACCGCTCATATTAAAGCAGCGATGATACAAGCCGTCCGCCGCCGGTGTCTGAAGCAGTGTAGTCACCTTTGCTCCACCTCCGGACTGACCAAAAACGGTTACGCAGGCCGGATCGCCGCCGAAAACCGCTATATTATCCCGAACCCATTTCAGAGCCAGCACAATATCGTCTCCGCCTGCATTCCCGGAATTAACATATTCCTCTCCAAAATCAGACAAATCAAAGTATCCAAGAATGTTTAGCCTGTGATTGACAGAAACAACGACACAGTTACCCAACCTTGCCATGTTCTCCCCTTCATAGGCGACCTGCTCAATGGCCGAACCGTCTGAATATCCGCCGCCATGCAGCCAGAAGAGAACCGGACGTTTGCCGCAGTCACACGCAGGTGTCCAGATATTCAGATTCAGGCAATCCTCATTCTGCACCCAGTATCGGTGAGGAACAAGCATCTCCCCTCCTGGTTTTTCCATCCGCAATACAGGGCACACATATCCATAATTTGTAGCATCCAGCGGTTCCTTCCAGCCGGTGACGGGCACCGGAGCGTGAAATCTGCGGGCTTTTCCATATGGGATCCCTTTAAATATATCCAGGCCATCGTAATGATATCCGCGCACCGGTCCATATGAGGTCTGTGCCATTGGAGCGGTAGAAGTATAGTAGAAGTGATGCTTCATAGCCGGTACGTCCGCCGCATCCAGAGGGCTTTCTCCTTTCACCGCGCAGCCTGCCGACCGGCTGCCATTCTCGTCCTGAAAAGTCATCTGAAACATATTCCAAGTTACCTCCTCATAGTTTGTCTTACTATATAGAACATCATCAGACGCATGTCCTGCGGCTCTGAATGATTTTCTTTTTCATCACTATAGCCCAAAATCACTGTTTCATAAATCCGAAATTCTTTATCAATCAGCAACCGTTGGTTGTGGTATCGAATTTCCTCAATACTCTTCTGGTCAGTGCGAATGCCAGAATAAACGCAAAAACATCAGCGACGGGCTGTGAGAGCTCCAGTCCGCGTAATCCGAACATACCAGAAAGAATAGCCAGCGCAGGAATCAGGAACAGCCCCTGCCTCGCACAGGATATTATAGAGGCACGCAAGCCATACCCGATGGACTGGGTGAACATATTGCTTATTATATAGTAACCCCAGAGAGGCATTGTAACAAGCTGCGCACGCAGCGCGAAGGTTCCGATTGCGATAACCTCCGCATCGTTCTTTCGGAACAATTCGATAATATGTCCGGAGAGCATCATGGAAATCACACAAAGGATGAGCAGCATGACCGTCGCAACTTTCACGCAGAACCAGAACGATCGTTTGACGCGATCATATTTTCCGGCACCAAAATTGAACGCACAGACTGGCTGAAATCCCTGCCCGAAACCAATAATGACAGAATTGATAAACATTGTGAAGCGCGAGACTATCGTCATCGCCGCGACAGCTGCATCACCATAATTTCCCGCAATCGAATTCAACATCACGGAAGAGATGCTTGCAATGCCCTGCCGTGCAAGAGCTGGTACTCCTGTATAAAGGATGCCTCCGTATATCTGCTTCGTCGGGCGGTAATTGCGCGGTGTTATCCGAATGGTATCCCTATGCATATTACACATGAACAGAAGAATGCAAAAACTGACAAACTGGGAAAAACCAGTTGCAACGCCTGCCCCCATCGTGCCCATTCCGACGCCAAAAATAAGGATGGGATCGAGGACGATATTCAAAATACCGCCTGTCGTGATTCCGACCATGGAATAGACAGCCAGCCCCTGAAAGCGGAGAAGATTGTTCATGATCAGCGAACAGATCATAAAGGGCGCAGCCAGAAAAATATAACGGGCATAGTCCGCCGCATATGGAGCGATGGTCTCCGTAGAACCAAGCAATAGCACGATCGATTCCATCCGTGTCATGCCGAGTACCGCAACCACGAGGCCCAGCCCAAAACCGGTAAGCCACGCAACCGATGCATATATTTTTGCTTCTTCCTCCTGACCTTTTCCTAGCAATTGGGATATCTGATTTCCTGCACCCTGTCCGAGCATAAATGCGAATGCCTGGATCAGTGCCATTGCTGAATAAATGATACCTACAGCCCCGGACGCGGATGTGCCGATCTGACTTACAAAAAACGTATCCGCCATATTATAGACAGAAGTAATCAACATCGAAAGGATCGTCGGTCCCGCAAGCCTTGGTATCACCTGTTCGATCGGATCATTCAGTATTTGTTCGTTTCGTGAATGTGACTCCATCGTTTTCATAGTATCACTGCATACCTCCTCGTAACGCTATTGTACTTATTTCAACCGTCTTTTGAAAGAAGTATATTTTTGTGGAATTGCAACCAAAAGTTGTAATACAGCAGAAACGATCATTCACACGAATGCGATAGGCTCTATCCAATTGTCTCAATATTCAAAGATTTTATAAACCGCCCAAAATCCGCAATGACCGGATTCTGGCTGCGTGCTTTTTCAACAGCCATATAAATCCTTCGTTTTTTGATGTCCGATACCTCTATCGAAACCACGTCTTCCTCACCGGCAAACAATGGCAGCCAATGTGCCGGGATCAGAGCGATTCCCATATTATTTCGCACCATTTTCAGATGCGTGAGGGGATCATCTGATTGAAACACAACCTTTGGCTCTATCTTTATTTCCCGAAAATCTTCCAAAAGATGCCCGTACGCCTTGTTTTCCGAGGAAGCAGAAATAAGCGGGGTATCTGCAAGATCTTTCATGGTCAAACTGGAACGCTTTGAGAGCCTGTGGTTTTTTGGCAGAAGCGCATAGATGATTTCTTCTGCGACAAGCTGACAGCAAAAATCATGTCCGGATGACGGCTCCATACAGAAAATCACATCCAGTTTCCCATTTTCCAGCATTTGCTCACAACTATAGTCTGCTTCGCTTTGTAACTGAATCCTGATATCCGGATTTGACTTTTCATATTCGGATATCAGCTTCTCCAGGTTCAATGCGGGCAGGACGCAGCTTCCGAATCCGATATGCAGCACCAGGTTTTCTGCTTTTGCTTTTTCCAGAATATGACAGGATTTTTCGTATTCCTCCATCAGATGCTTCGCCTGCACATAAAACGCGTCTCCAAAGGGAGTGGGGGACAGACGGTTTTTGCGGCGGATAAAGAGTGGAAAATTCCACTCCCGCTCCAATGCACGGATTGCCTTGGAGAGTCCCTGTTCTGAAATGTGCAGCCTGGCGGAAGCCGCCGTCACGCTCCTGTTTTCATAAGTTTCAATAAAATAGTTCAGATTCACAAAATCCATGATAGGGCATCTCCTTCTTTTGTTTTATCTTTCGGACGCCATAAAGCTTTACAGATTATTGCGCGCCGACAGGTATATTCGTTCGTTTAAAAATATAGTACCACAACCTGAGGTTGTTGGCTAACAAATAATTTCTGATTTAACAAAAAAACATACCGGGTTATAGTGTTAATTATCTAACAAAAAGAATGGAGGGGTAACATGGATGTATTGGATCGTCTGCAAAAAATTGTAGGTGAAGAACACGCGACAGACAGTCCGGAAATCTGCAAGGCTTACGCCTACAGCACATCAATTACGGCGAGATATGAGCATACGCCGGATTATGTCGTTCAGCCGCAAAATACACAACAGGTATCAGAAGTTCTGAAGCTTGCCAATGAACTGCACATTCCGGTAACGCCGAAGGGACTTGTCTCCGGTTCCGGCTACGCAGGGCCGTTTTACGGAGGCATTCTGCTGGATCTGCTCGATATGGACAAAGTTTTACATATTGATCCGGTTAATATGAAAGCAGTGGCGGAGGCAGGCTGCAGCTTTTTCAAGCTGTCACAGGAAATCTTTAAACAGGGGATGATGCTTCCTACAACGCAGTATACCTGCGGACCAGGTGTAGCAGCATCCTACATCGGGCCGGCGATTGCTTTTGGAAAGACACGCTATGGCCGGAACTGCGAGCTGGTGGAAGGTGCAGAAGTCGTGCTGCCGACCGGCGAAATCTGCCGTATTGGAAGTCTGGCCTATGAAGACAGCGAGTTCGGGCCTTACACAAAATATATTCACGGGCCGGATCTTCTGGGACTCTATATCATGTCCAACGGCGCTTACGGAATCGTGACGAAGGTCGCCTACGCCTGCCAAAAGTGTCCGCCGGTATGGCAGGGCGCTTCTTATTACTGGAAAGAATCGGACATCAAGGGCTGCACGGATTTTATGGTAGAAGCTACCAATATGGAAGTATATGATATTCACATGAACGACCGCTGGAAATACGATCTGATGACCAGAGGAAAAAACTGCGAAAAGGTACGCCCGGGACTGCTGGATTTTCTTCCGGAAGACGCTTACTTCTTTATGGAAGCTACTCTGAATGCGTTCAGCCAGGAGGAGATGGACGCGAAAATGAAACAAATGGATGAGCTGGCTGAAAAATACAACGGTAAAAAGATGGGCAATGAGCTTGGCGGAGAATTTTTCTCAAAATGGCCGACAATCCATTCGGTTCCGCATATTTATGTAAATCTGCTTTCCTCCGTCTATGAGATGGATAAGCTGAACTATCAGTATATATTTGACAGTATTGTCTATCCAACCTCAAAATTTGATGTCGTCTATCCAAAGATGAAGGAGCTTTTTGAAAAATACGGATTCTGGGGATATCCATCCGCCTCGATCATCGACTGCTTTCCAATGAAGGGACAGACCATCTGCTCACAAACCTGGACGTATCTGAATACAAGAGATGAAGAAATGGTAGATCGGGTGTTCGCATTCCGCGACGAATTCCGGGAATGGTTTGGTAAAGTCGGAGGAACACATCAAATGCATCTACCGCCGATTACACCGGACTACGCATGGAAAAATCAGGCGGAAGACTACCGGATTCTGCAAAAAATCAAGAAGGCACTTGATCCAAACAATATTTGCAGTCCGGCTACATTCGAGATGGAGGTGTAAAAGATGCCCTATAATGACAGAGAAACTCTGGATCAGGAAAAATGGACTCTGGATCAATTCGAAGAATGGCAGGACATCTGTCTGAACTGCGGAGCCTGCGCCGCACACGGTCCGATTATTCCTCACAATAACGAAGAAATTCCGCCTCAGGAATGGAATTCGCCCTGCCACAAATGTCCGTCACTGGATTATTACAAATTCAAATCCAATGCGGGACAGGGAAGGCTGCTTCTGGCAGCAAATTTATTCCAGAAAAAAACGCCGGTAACTGATATGCTGACACACATCATGTACACATGCAATTCCTGCGGCGTATGCAATGAAATTTGTCCGGCCTACAAGCCCATGCATGTGATACTGGCGGCTAAAGAAGAAATTTTAAAACAGGGTGGCAGCGCACCGGAACCGCTTCCTGAGTTATTCGAGAATATGGATTCCGCTGGGAACTTGTTCGGTCTGGAGAAGAGAGCTAAAGCATTACCGGATCTGCCGACGGAGGGAGAGAACCTTTATTTCACCGGCTGCTATACCTCGTATCTTCTGCCCAAAATCGGATACGCAAACGCAAAGATTCTGAAAATGGCAGGACTTGACGTCTGTCATTTGGGGGCGGCGGAGCACTGCTGCGGAGAGGTAGCCAGACAGGCTGGAAATACGGAATTGTTCCGCAAGATTGCGGAGGACAATATTCGTATGGTGGAACAGGCGGGCGCAAAGCGTGTAATCGTCAGCTGTGCGCACTGCTATAAGACATGGAAAGAATCGTATCCCTGGATTATGCAAAAGGAACTCCCGTTTGAAGTAGTACATATTACAGAGGTTCTGGATGAACAGATCGCGTCCGGAAAGCTGAATCCGCAGATTCCTGTAGAACGGGAAATTACATTCCACGACCCCTGCTTCCTGAGAGGCAAAGTAAACCAAAGCCCGCGGAATGTGCTGCACGCAATCCCAGGGCTGAAGCTCAAAGAAATGGAGCGCTATGGAAGATGGTCTTACTGCTGCGGAGCAGGCGCAAAAATCGCTCTGAACTGCTATCCGGATTATGCAGCGGAAATTGGGAGAGAACGAGTCTGTGAAGCAAAGGAGGCAGCTTCGGAAGTCGTTACCTGCTGTCCGGTCTGTTACAACCAATTGCGTTTTACTGCCAAAGAAGAACAGATTGATCTGGATGTCAGTGATATTTCCCTTGTTCTGGCGGAATCACTGGGGATCCTGGAAAATCTTCACGGAAAGGAGGAGTGACAGGTGCAGCATTTAATAGAAAAGACAACGCTGGGGAATCTTCCCCCAATCGGAAAACGCAACTATGGGCTTGAAGTTGTGATTGACCCGGAAAAATGTACCGGCTGCGGTGTTTGCTCCATGGAATGTCCCTCTAGGATTATCGACATGGTTCCGGCCGCATCCGGCTGTGAGGCCAGGACCTCCGCCTGTACAGATCACTGTCTGAGCGGAAATGATATGAAATACGCATTATATCAGATGAAAAACGGAACGTCCGCGAAGTCCGTATTTGAGCTGATTGCACAAATCAATCCGTTTCCCGCTATAACAGGACGTATTTGCAGCCATCCCTGTGAGGAGAACTGCAACAGAAAACATCTGGACCAGGCGATTAATCTCCATGATTTTGAGCGCTATATAGGTGATCTGGCAATCGAAGGGCATTTTTCCCTTCCTATGGGTGAAAAAGACCGGCCGGAGAAGATTGCCGTTGTAGGCGGAGGGCCGAGTGGACTGTCCTGTGCTTATTTTCTGAGAAAACAGGGCTACATGGTCACCGTATTTGAAGCCAGTGAAAAAGCAGGTGGCGTCCTGCGTTACGGAATTCCGTCCTACCGGGTTCCGGCTTCCGTCGTCGAATCCGAGATTCAGAGAATCACCGCGGCAGGAGTGGAATTAAAAACCGGGGTGGATGTTGGCACAGATGTGAGTCTGGAACAGTTGAGCAGAGAATACAATGCGGTATATATAGCCGGAGGCAGACGAAAGGTCGCATCCCTTGGAGTTTCCGGCGAGGAACTTGCAATCTCAGCGCTGCAATTTCTGAAATCTCTTCACGATAATTCTTCTTCCCGTATTGAAGGAAACGTTGTCGTGGTAGGCGGCGGAAATGTAGCACTGGACGCAGCACGCTGGGCAAAGAAACGCGGCGCCTCCACTGTCACAATTGTCAGCCTGGAAAAATATTATGAAATGCCAGCGTCCAACGATGAGATCAATGCCGCAAGGGAGGAAGGACTGCTCTTCCTGGACGGCAGAGGCGTAGAACACCTGGAACAGCAAGACGGGCAAATTCAGATTTCCCTCCGCATCTGCGTTTCCCTGCGGGATGAAAATGGCCGTTTCTCCCCCAGCTATGAAAGCTGTGACGAAAAACTGACTGCTAACCTGGTAATCGCAGCCGTAGGACAAGCAACAGACCTTGACTGGGCAGGAAAGGAACTGGTTCACGAAGGTGAACGCTTTGTGTTCACAGATAAAAAAGGTATGACCCGAAGAAGCGGTGTCTTTGCGGGTGGTGATATCACTGCCTTTGCAAATGCCGGTACAGTCGCCGGAAATATCGCAGATGGACGCAAAGCAGCTGAACATATCCACGAATATTTAACTGGAGAAGAAATCCAAAAACAGGCGAAATCTCCGCTTCCGGCGGACAGCGGATTTGCAGAGTATCACGATACAAAAAAGCGGCGGGAAAAAATCACCCAGGAAGATGCTCTCTGGGAAGCAAAACGCTGCCTGCATTGCGGTACACAAAAAGCATCCTATCGTGGCAAAGCAGATCTCCTGTATTTCAACAGAGCATGCCAGAACTGCCATAATTGCGTAAGCGTATGCGAAAGCAAAGCGGTTTCTTTCCGATATTTCAAAAATCTTTAAGCAGATTTTTGAAAAAGGCAGAAATTATTCAAAGATTCACCATTTCGCTTCAACAGCCCGGCAAAAAGGTTCGGGCCGTGCAGCAGCATACTTTGATGCAAATCAGTGACAAAAAGGTAGAATATACATTTGCTAAGTGGTCAAAATGACCACTTAGCAACACTGATAAATATTATGGGAAGAAGACCACTTTCCATAATTCTCCAGAATCTGACGATTCTGCCGTTAACTTACGAAGTTCGCTCCCGCAAACGCGGCGAACTTTTCTTGTAAGTTATATTATCGCGCATGACTTCTTGATTTCTTTTTCGACGCTATCGACTGGCTTCTACCCTGCTCCTTCTCCTGCTCCCGGCGCGGGCCTGACACTCGCTCACGATACAGTGCCGGATTCTCACCCAACCTGTGGTCTACCAGCCGTTCAGCCAGAGTGACCCGGTCATATTTAAACTTTTGCCCGAATATTTCATGGAGTTTCTCGCGGATTTTGACATAGAAGCTGCTGCGTAAGGGAATACGTGCTTCCAGCAGCTGGTTTTCCTGTTCTGAGTTTACCCGCTCAAGGGTTTCGCCGTACTCTTCTTCATCCACAGCAAGCTGAGCATTCAGCTGCTTCTGCTGAGTATCCAGTTTCCCCAGATAGTCAGACATTTTTGAAAGAGTCTTTTCCGCCTCCTTCATTTCCGTTTCATTCTGGCAGCTAACCTTATACATCAGATGAGTTTTTCTGGTTTTCAGTTCTTCAATTTCCTCCGTCAGCGTGGTAATCTGCCGGTCAAGTTTTTTGCGTTGTCCTGGATTGAAAAACCCGGTATTCTTTTTTTGTGTAAGTAGCTCCTGCTTCGTTTCCTGTTTTTGCTTCAACTGTTTTTTTACTGATTTGTATTCCGCCATAATCGGAGATGCGCTCTCAAATCGTTCCCTCGTATTAGCAATCTCTGCCGAATTATGAAGCAGATGATATTGCAGCGTAACCATATGTTCCCGTATTTTTTCAAGAGTCTCTGCAACAGCCGGTATGACTTCCTTTACCGCGTTGGTCAGCTTCTTTATCTGTGCTTTCAGTTCTCTCAATAACTCATTGTCAGCCTTAATCTGACGGTTCAGCTCGCGGCGATCTGAAACAATGCCTTTGTATTCCAGCTTTCTGGCAGTTACTCCTTCATGAATAGTAGGCTGTTCATCAATCCCTCTTTCCGCATGGCTGCGATGGTCAATGCGTTCTGAGCATTTCCATTTTTCCAGACAGCGGTTTACAGCATCCGCCCACGCTGCACGCCATGTGAGAAGCTGTTCCTCGCTGTTCCATTTTGCGGCAATGGGGTTCTGCCGTCCATATTTCGTGCTTTTGGGATGCTTGTCGGCACGGATCAGACCTCGCCGGTCGGCTTCGGACGGTGGCAGATAAATTTTCTTTTTCCCCTTTTCGGGTATATAAGGATACTGTTTCTCCCAACCGTCCGCTTGTGCTGTTTTAAACTCCGCGGCAGTAAACCCCCGCTCCTCGCCGCCGCGGACACACAGGTATTCTTTCTGCGTTTTGTACTGCCACTTTCCCTGTTCGTCGAGAGGGCGCACAGTCAGCATGATATGGGCGTGCGGATTATGACCGTCAGTATCATGAATGCAGACATCCGCACACATCCCGTCAGCGACAAACTGCTCCTGCACAAATTCTGTCAGAAGTGCCTGCCACTGTACCTTATTCAGCTCAACCGGTAATGCCGCCACGAATTCCCGGGCAAGACGACTGTCTTTTGTTTTTTCGTTTTCTTCCACGGCATTCCAGAGCACTTTTCTGTCCTGCCATTCCCTCGGAGCATATTCCGGCAGAAATATTTGCTGCCAGACAAGGCCCTGTTTTCTTGTATAATCATGCTGTACACCGTCATAATCGTTGTATATGCGGGAACAGCTCATGTAGGCTGCTGCCGCACAGGCTGACCGCCCGGCACCCCGGCTAATCACTTTTGCTTCCAAATGATAAATCGCCATGCTTTCACCGTCTTTTCCATTTTTATTACAGTTCAGGATATAGCAGTTGTAATCTGCCGTTCTGAATCGTTATGTATGTTTAAGAAGCCAAGGCCGGCTGAATTCCATTCATGCCGGCCTGCACCGGATGTGCCGGATGCAGGAGCTGTCCGCTTATGTCAGACAGTTCGGTTGGCTTCACAGGTGTTCCGCTTGCGGAATCACCTGCCCCCTCTGGAGAAATGTCCAGTGGACATTTCGTGAAGAGCGCACGTTCCTGACCGCAGGGAAGGATACCACCGCCGCCCCAAAGGGCGGTGGTGAGTAAGTGCGCCCTTACGGGAATAAAAACTGTAAGTCTACAAGCCCCGGAGGCGTATTGTCAGCTCTTGTTTTAAAGAATTTAAATCCATATTAACTACAGATGGAGCAACATTTTCAAGAATTGCGCCCTCCTGAATCAGCCGCCTTGTTCTTGCTTTTCTCTCTCGAACCCGGTTTCTCGCTTCTACTTCCTCCTGCCTGTGCTTAACCTGCAGCAAGGCTTTCTCTTCAGCTGTCATTTCTTTATTCTCTGCCATATCTGGCTCCTTTCCCTGAATTAGCCGTTTTCGGCCTCAGATTTAACATTTTTGTCCGTATCTGGACTTAATTGTTTTGCAAGTACCGAAATTGGTATCACTTTTGACCTCCATCCCTATCATAAATAATTAAGAATCGTCTGCATCTCAAAGTGGTACTAATGTTGTTCACAGATGATTCACATCCGGCACCAAATAAATGTGCAAATCATATGATTTTCTATGAAAACAGGTTTTTCGCCTGTTTCATACTTTCCGATGCGATTTGCTCCCGAATATTCTGATTGTTAATCCGAACAGGGACACACCGTTCCAGAATCCTGTCGTAAATACGTTTCCGGGCAATGTCACCGGTGTTTTTCATCTCCGACAGCATCAGGTTCGTGGTCACAATGAGCGGTTTCCGGCTCCTGTATCGACTGTCGATGACATTAAAAACCTGTTCTTTGGAAAACTCAGAATCCCGTTCCGCACCAAGATCGTCAATAATCAGAAGACTGTATCGGTTCAAACTGTCAATAAACTGGTTACGGTCGTCAAAATGCATTCCTGTAAGAGTATTGAGTATCCGCGCAAAATTGGTCATCAGTACCGGCACCCCCTTTTCCAGTAAAGCATTTGCGATACATCCGGCAAAAAAAGATTTCCCGGTCCCTACATCGCCCCATAAAAGAAGCCCTGTGGATCTTGCCAGCATCTCATCCCATTTTTCAACATAGGTATGAGCGTGCCGGATCTCCGGATTGTAGCCTTTATCATTGGCAAACGTACACGCATAGAGTTCTTTGTCCTGCAGACCGCTGGCCTTCATCCGGGATACATTGTCCAGAAATTCACGGTGCGCACGCGCTGCTTCTTCCGCATCATAGGCTTCCTTCTGACACCGGCACATGATGAACGGCGTAAATTCCCTGTTTCCGATATGCTTGCGGCATTGCCTCGGAGTGTGACATTTTGAACAGTAAACAAGCCCGTCTGCCTCGCATACATATTCATCATTTTCCAGCTTTCTTCCCGGAAAACCAGATTCCATTTTGTCTGTATTCGTATCCATGTTTATAAACTTTCTCCCTCCTCGTAATCATAATTGCGTTTCTGGGAAGCAGGCCTGTCCCGCAGCGCCCAGCTTCGGATCGTGGCTGCGTGATTCTGATACGTCCTCCCACTGGAGGCCATATAACTGGACAGTTTTTCAATATACTGACTCCAGCCACTTACCTCGCGTTGCAGATCATACAGCTCACTCTCCGTCAGAAAAACATTGTGATATTTTCCATAGGCTGCGGCACCATCCTTACTCCCTCTTTTTTCTGAATGGTTATTACTCATCTCTTTCTTATTACCGGACACTTTTCTGTCTGTCACAGGGACAATATTCTGTCTCTCTACCGGACAATTTTCTGTCTCTCTGGCAGACACTTTTTTGTCTGTCTGAAACTGCTGAGCGGAAGGTATTTTCACATAGATGCGATTCGGATGACCGGCTCCCTGCCGTCTGCGTACAATCAATCCACTGTTTTCCAGCGCAGTCAGGCTGTTTTTGATGGTCACCTCGCCTTTGTGAAGTGCCGCCGCCATGTCAGCAATCGTAAAGTAGATGAACGCATGACCCTGTGCATCTGTCCAGCCATCATTCTT
>JAJPWX010000108.1 GCA_021205755.1 Lachnospiraceae bacterium
ACATAGTAAAATCAAGGGCTCAGGGCGTTTTCTTTCCGATATTTCCTGAAGAACCGCGTTCTCCTCCGGATGCCCTTTTTTGCACCAGGAAGCGTTTCCACAGCAGCCGGGTGATCCAGGTAAAAGCAGCGTAGAAAATAAGAGTTAGAAGCCATGCCCGCCGGGAATAGGCTCCGCCCTGCTGCAGAATATACAGATAGACGGCGGACAGCGCCAGCAGGGTAATCACATGGCGGGAGGTGAGGAGGAATTCGGCGTGCGTGTTCCGCTTCAGCACGCCCTTTAAGGTGTCCAGTGAAAAAATGACCAGCAGATCGGCAAGTGTCAGGAAGATCGCCATATTGCGGTACAGCATTTCTTCGTATGGGTTCCACCCTTGCCCGCTGGCCGCGTAGGCCAGGACAAATGCAAGCTGGAGGCAGATAATGTCAAGTAAAATAAAATCGTAATGCTTTAACCAGCCTTCCGTTTCTTTTCGATACATAACTCACTCCCCTTTTGTCCCATACCTGTAGCTTTCAGCACTTTTTACTGCCATTGAATCCCTGCTTTCTCTTTTGTAAAAGTTGGGTAAAACCGTATCTTTCAGGAACTCAATGGCATTAAAAAATGTTGTAAAGGTTTTTAATCTTTATGACAATGTCAAAAATAACATCTTAGAAAAGAGACGGCTCCGCCCTTCCGCCCTTTTTTCAGCGCGGATTTCCATATTCCAATATCACATCCGGAACAGGGAGCAGCGGCGGCGCGACATACCTCATGTATACGGATTTTGTATCCATAATTTCAAATGCATTCTATATCATGATGCCCTGTTTGTCAAGATGTTTGCCAAGTGGTTCTATTTATGATATACTCAGAAAGCAAAAGAGAAAAGACAAAGGACGATGGTTATGTTTGTTATCATAGGAACACAGCTAAAAAAAGAAGAGATCGGTATTCTTCCGCAGGCTCAGACCTGTCCGCGCTGCCAGGGAATGGTTCATTATCAGGCTTTTTCAGAGCAGAGGTGGTTCACCATCTTCTGGACATCGCTTTTCCCCATAGAGAGCAGCTACTATTTTCAGTGTCCCTGCTGCGGGTTGAGATATAAAATGAGCAAAGAGCAGATGATGGATCTTCTGTATCAGCAAAAGGCCGTTGCGGACGACTGCAGCTCAGATAATGAACTGACTCTTCTTGACAAAGGAGCAAGGCAGGCCGGACGATGGTACGCTCGTGCCAGAAAATATCTGCATGATACAGATACACTCTAATGTTATTCTTGCGCCGCCTGACGACCCGTGTCAGGCTCGCTTTGAATAGAAAGATTACTACAGACCAAGAAAGAAGGAACGATAATGGTAAACGAACGAATTGCCGCGCTCCGCAGGCGCATGGCAGAGGAAAAAGTAGACGCATATCTGGTGCCGACCGATGATTTTCACGCATCGGAATATGTCGGGGATTATTTTAAATGCCGGAAGTATATCACAGGCTTTACCGGCTCCGCAGGCACAGCAGTCATTACGCAGGATATGGCCGGGCTTTGGACGGACGGCCGTTATTTTATTCAGGCAGCTGCCCAGCTGGATGGAAGCTGTGTGACCCTGTTTAAAATGGGGGAGCCGCAGGTTCCGACGGTACATGAATTTCTGGAGCAAAAGCTAGGCGAAGGCATGTGCCTCGGGTGCGACGGGCGCACGGTCAGCGCAGCGGAAGCGGCGCAGCTCTCCTCTCTTCTGGAAAAGAAAGCCGTCTCCATCCGTTACGATCTGGATCTGATCGGTGATATCTGGGAGGATCGGCCGGCGCTCTCCTGCGAACCGGTTATGGAGCTGGACGAGAAATGGACCGGTGAGTCCCGCACTTCTAAGATTGCCAGGATCCGTAAGATGGTTCAGGAGAAGGGAGCGGATCTTTTTGTGCTGACCTCCCTTGATGACATTGCCTGGCTTTTGAACATCCGCGGCGGCGATATTCACTGCTGCCCGGTTGTACTGTCTTACCTGGTTATGACTGCGGATGAGATTCTTCTGTTTGCAAATGAAAAAGCATTTCCGGAAGAGCTTCAGTGTGCGTTAAAGGGGGATGGTGTGCGTATCTGCCCTTATAATGACGTTTATGACTATGCCGCAAAGATTCCGGCCGGCAAAAAGGTCCTTCTATGCCATGAAAAAGTAAACAGCCGCCTGACTGCTTCGATTCCGGATGGGGTCACAGTTTTGGATCAGAAAAATCCGACCCTGCTGCCGAAAGCGATCAAAAATCCGACTGAAGTAGAGAATGAACGCATTGCCCATATCAAAGACGGCATAGCACTGACAAAATTTATCTATTGGCTGAAAACAAATGTTGGAAAGATTCCGATGACAGAATTAAGCGCGGAAGAAAAATTGTTTGCGCTTCGCTCAGAGCAGGAACATTTCATGGGCAACAGCTTCGATCCCATTATTTCCTACGGCGCGCACGCAGCAATGAATCACTATTCTGCCACTCCGGAAAGTGATATCCCGATTGAGGCAAAGGGCCTGCTTCTCGCAGATACAGGCGGTCATTATCTGGAGGGAACAACGGACACGACCCGAACCATTGTGATGGGACCAGTCACAGAGGAACAGAAGCTGTACTTCACAGCAGTACTGCGCGGTACCCTTGGTCTCGCCGACGCGAAGTTCTTATATGGCACGACTGGCCTGAATCTCGATTACCTGGCCCGCGGACCGCTTTGGGAGCTTGGAAAAGATTTCAACCACGGCACCGGACATGGGGTTGGCTATTTTCTGAATGTCCACGAAGGACCGAACAGCTTCAACTGGAAGACCTCCTCCACGCGCAAAGCAGACACCGTCTTTGAGGAAGGAATGATCACCTCAGATGAGCCTGGCTATTATGTAGAAGATGGCTATGGCATCCGCCATGAGAATTTGGTTGTCTGCGTAAAAGACAAAAAGACAGAGTTCGGGCAGTTTATGCGTTTTGAACATCTTACCATGGTTCCGTTTGATCTTGACGCGATCGTCCCGGAGCAGATGTCTGAGCGGGAGCGGGCGCTCCTGAACAACTATCACGCTCAGGTGTACGAAAAAATAGTGCCGTACTTAAACGATGAAGAAGCCGCATGGCTGAAAGACGCGACGAGAGCGATTTAACTTTCCACCGCCTTTGAAATAATTTTCTGCATTTGAAACACACATTTTCAATTGAAAAACTCCATCGCGCTGTTCACGATGGAGTTTTTCTTATATACTATTTTTTTCGATTTCCCATTACATCTGGCCGTCCATAACACCCCAGTTTTTGCGAAGATAGTCAACCAGGGAAATCACGGTCAGAAGCAGCGCAATCCAGACCACTACCTGCGATAAAATATTCCATACCGTTCCAAAATCATAGAGCAGCATCACGATCATAATCATCTGAAAGACTGTTTTGAACTTGCCCCAGTAGCTGGCAGCAATCACAGTTCCCTTATCAGAAGCGACCAGCCGGAAGCCACTGATAATAAACTCACGGCCAATGATAATAATTACCATCCACGCAGCCAGCTTTTGCTGCGCCACCAGGCAGATCAGTGCCGAACAGACCAGCAGCTTGTCCGCAATCGGATCCATGAATTTTCCAAAATCCGTAACCAGATTATTCTTTCTGGCGATATGACCGTCAAGCGCATCCGTCGCGCTTGCGAGGACAAAAAGGATTCCTGCCCAGACATTCCCGTAAGGGATCCCATCGACCAGCATCAGGACCACAAAAACCGGTACCAGACATACGCGAAGCATGGTCAGTTTATTCGGTAAATTCATCCGCTATCTCTCCAATCAAATCATATTCCTGTGCGCCAGTGATAACCACCCGCACAAAATCACCGGACATCAATATCTCCGATGTATTAATAAATAAAAGTCCGTCCACATTCGGTGCGTCTCCGTATGTACGGGCCACATAAACATGATCGTCCGGAAGTTCTCCTTCCACCATCGCGGTAACCGTACGCCCGACCATCCGTTCGGCGCGGTCAAACGCAATCTCCTGCTGAAGCTCCATCAGGTCTTCCTGCCAGGAAAGCTTTGTCTCTTCGTCGTGCTGATCCGGCATGGCGGCCGCCGCGGTATTTTCTTCCTGAGAGTAGGGAAACACACCGAGACGGTCAAACTCTATCTCGTCAATAAAGTCCATCAGTTCTTCGTGCTGTTCCTGTGTCTCCCCCGGAAATCCGGCAATCAACGTTGTGCGCAGCACAATATCGGGGATTTTTTCCCGCAGGTTTTCAATAATCTTTGTCAGATCCGCGCGTGTTGTGCGCCGCCCCATACGTTTTAATACCGCATCGGAGGCGTGCTGGATCGGCAGATCCAGATAATGACAAATTTTCGGCTCGCGGCGCATCACTTCGATCAGCTCATCGGTAATCTCCTCCGGATAGCAGTATAAAATCCGGATCCAGCGGATTCCGCTGATCTTGCAGAGCGCTTCCAGCAAAAGATGCAGGCATTTGTGCCCATACAGATCCATCCCATACAGGGTAGTCTCCTGCGCGACAAGGATCAGCTCCTTCACCCCCTGCCCGGCAAGTGTCTCTGCCTGGGCGATCAGACGCTCCATCGGCACACTGCGGTAGGGGCCGCGCAATTTCGGAATAATGCAGTACGTGCAGTGCTTGTCGCAGCCTTCCGCAATCTTCAGGTAAGCGTAATGCCCGCCGGTCGTCACCACACGCTCCTTGTGCGGCTGGGGAAGGTGTTCGAGCGGCCTGAGCTCCATACTCCGCTCTCCGTCAAGCGCTTTTTCAAGCGCAGAAAGGATGTCCTCATATGCGGTCGTACCCAGCACCGCATCCACCTCCGGGAGCTCATCGAGGATCTCCTGACGATAACGCTCCGCCATGCATCCTGTCACCAGCAGTGTCTTGCAGCGGCCGGATTTGCGGTATTCCGCCATCTCCAGAATCGCCTGGACGCTCTCATCCTTCGCGTCATTAATAAAACAGCAGGTATTGATAATAATAATATCCGCCTCTGTCTCATCATCGGTAATCTCATATCCATGCGTGGTCAAAAGACCCAGCATTTCCTCCGAGTCAACCAGATTCTTATCACAGCCAAGGGAAAGAAATAGTATTTTCATGGCTGTGCCTCCCTGGTCGCCATTTCCATTTTGTTTTCCTCCGGCGATTCCGCCTGCACTGTCTCGATCACAGTATCTGTACTCTGCGGCACCACTTCCGTATTCTCTGTACAGTCTGCGGGATTCGCTTCCGTCTCCGTACCGCCCGCTTCGTTTTGCGTGGTTCCGGCATCGGCAGCTTCCTGCACGACTTCCTCACTGTCTACAACGACTTCTTTGTATTTCTGTGCTTTCTTTTCCTGTTTTTTGGCTTTTTTCTCTGCTTTGACTGCGTCAGACTTCTCCCACTCACTCTTAACAAGCGCTGTGATATCTGTATCCGGATTGTTTTTCTGCATCTTATCCAGTTTTTTCGTCCGCAGCTGAATGCAGAGCAGCCCCAACAGATTCGTCACCCCGTCCAGAATCAGGCAGATTCCGATATAAAACAGCATCTGCGCATCACTCGTGAAAGGATATACCAGCAGCACAATCCCCAATGCGATGATCACCAGCGCTGCAATCAGACCGATATACCAGCGTCTGACCAGCAGCTTTTTCATACTGATTGTGCTTTGAATTTTGACAATCGCACCCAGCAAAAGCACCGTCGCCATAGCAAACGGCAAAACCATGCTCAGAAACTCCGGGGTCAGCAAAATAAAAACGCCAAGCGCCACACAGACTACGGCAATTACAAGCTCCACCTGTAAAAAGCCTTCCTGCCGCTTATCCCGGGTAAAATAAATCACGCCGTAAGTGGCTCCAAGGACAATCAGGATAATCCCTAGTCCTTTTCCAATCATCTCAAGAGACATCGAAGGCCACAAAAGAAGCACTATTCCAACCGCCACATAGAGAAACGAAAGGAAAATATAACTCTTGCTGAACTCCCTTATCTTCTTCAAGTGTATCCCTCCGTCTTAGCTCTCCTGTTCCGCTGTATCTTCTCCCGGCAGGATCTTAAGCTGACCAGTATAAAGCTCTTCTACTGCCTTTGAAAGTGGTTTAGAGACTGAGAAAGCTTTCATATCCTCGCCTGCCTTGGACTGACGAGCGATGATCTGACGCGCGCGTTTGGACGTAGCCATAACAATCGAATACCGACTGTTCACTACCGGTGTCTCACCTTCCTCTACTCCGCTGTTTACTACATTCATTAAATCTGAATATGATGGATGAAGCATAAAATCATTCTCCTTTCTTTATCCTACCAAATCCTTTAGTTCCATCTGAATCTGTTTTGCAAAATCCAGATTCCTGCTTATCATATTATGCTGGCTCTCGATCAGCTGATGAACCTCCTCCACCGCCTGATCCAGATCCGCGTTTACTACCATATAATCATAGCGATCCACATACTTCGACTCTTCGATCGCCTGCACCAACCGCTGGCGAATCACTTTCTCGCTCTCCGTGTCTCTTCCGCGCAGCCGTTCCACAAGTGTCTGCGCATCAGGCGGCATCACAAAAAGCATCAGAACATCCGGATTCTGTGCCTTTACCTTCAGCGCGCCCTGCTGTTCAATTTCCAGAATCACATCATGCCCCTCGGCGAGCTGCTCTTCCACATAATCCTTCGGAGTACCATAGTAATGATCACAGTAGCTTGCGTACTCGATGAGACGCCCCTGCTCAATCATCTGTTCGAATTCGTCTACTGTCTTGAAAAAATACTCCCGGCCATCTGCTTCCCCTTCCCGCGGCGCCCTCGTCGTCGCAGATATCGACAGCGCGTACTGGCCGTACCGCGCAGTCAGCTCTTTCATCAGTGTGCCTTTGCCTACTCCGGAATATCCGGACACAACAACCAGGATTCCCTTCCTGTCCATATCATTCTCCCTTCGGTGCGCGCTTTAAAAGTGTCGTTCCTTCTGCCATTCGCCGCGCGATCGTATCGGGCTGTACCGCCGAAAGCACGATTTGCTCTGTCTCCATGACAATCACTGCCTTCGTCCGTCTGCCCTGCGTCGCGTCAATGATATGCTGCTGTTCCTTCGCATTCTGCACCATGCGCTTGATTGGCGCTGCGTCCGGATTCACCACTGCAATCACTTTCTCTGTATTCACAAGATTTCCAAAACCAATGTTAATGAAATCTGCCATAGCGCTCCTCTGCTATTCTTATTCTATATTCTGTATCTGCTCGCGCACTTTTTCGATGTCAGTCTTCAAGTCAATCGCAATATTTGATGTCGCAAGATCGTTCGCCTTAGAAAGGATTGTGTTCGCCTCGCGGTTCATCTCCTGCGCAATAAAGTCCAGCTTTCGCCCGACAGCACCCCCTTTGATCAGCTCGCCCTGCATCGTATGAATGTGGCTGCGCAGACGGACAGTCTCCTCATCCGTGCAGATCTTGTCCGCGTAAATCACAACCTCAGAGGCGAGGCGCGACTCCTCAATCTGGGTATCAGCCAGAAGCTCCTTCACCTTATCCTCCAGCTTCGCGCGGTATTCCGCAACGATCTGCGGATAGCGTTTTTCTATGAGACTTACATTTTCGTCCATTCTCGCCAATTTGTCAAGGATATCTGTCTTTAAAGATTCTCCTTCTTTTTCCCTGGAAGCCGAAAGCTGCTCACATGCCCCCCGCAGAACCGGGAGAAGCATGGTCCAGAGCTCCTCTTCATCGACTTCCTGCTCTTCCATGGAAAACACTTCCGGGCAACGCCCCAGAACCGACGCCGTAATATCGTCTCTGACAGAAAAGCTGTCCGCCATCTGGCGGAAGTATTTCACATACTCCGCTGCCAGCTCTTCATTATAGTGAAGCGCTACCGCCTGCTCCGCATAGTCCTCATAGGTCACATACAGATCAATCTTACCGCGCTGCACATACGATTTCAACTCATTCCGAATTGCCGATTCGAAAGGGCTGAACTTCTTTGGCATTTTAATATTCACGTCAAAATAGCGGTGATTCACTGCTTTGATTTCTACTGTAAACTTTTTATTGCTCTGGAGATGTTCACATCTGCCAAAGCCGGTCATACTCTTAATCATTGCTTTTCCTTCCCGGCAGCCAGTAACGCCGTTCATTCTTTTGGCTATTATACGTTATCAAATTCTGGCAGTCAATGGCTAACTTCTTTTACTTTCCATCCAGAAGCTCCAGCAGATCCTCCCTGGTCATGCCGCTAAGCTGTCCGGTCTCTCCGCTGATAACCTGGTCGGCAAGCTCCCGCTTATCTTCCTGCAGCTTCAGAATTTTTTCCTCAATCGAATTCTTGGCAATCAGCTTGTACACGGTCACCTTTTTCGTCTGACCAATGCGGTGCGCGCGATCCGTCGCCTGATTCTGCGCGGCAACATTCCACCACGGGTCATAATGAATGACCACATCCGCTCCGGTCAGGTTCAGGCCGACGCCGCCGGCTTTCAGGGAAATCAGAAAGACGGGCGTATTCCCGGCATTGAACTGTTTCACAAGCTCCAGGCGTTTCTGCTTTGAGGTGGAGCCTGTAATCGTATAATATGGAACCTGATCCGCGTCCAGCCGCCCCTGCAGGATCTCCAGCATAGAAGTAAACTGAGAAAACAGCAGCATCCGATGACCGCCGTCAATCGCGCTGTGAATCAGTTCCATACATGCGTCTGCTTTAGACGACTCCCCGCGGTAGCCTTCCAGACAAAGACTGGGATCACAGCAGATCTGGCGCAGACGCATAAGCTCCGTCAGAATCACCAGCTTGTTCTTATTAAACGCATCCACATCCTGCCCGGCAATCGTCTCACGCATATGGATCACCTGCCCATCGTACAGCTGCTGCTGTTCTGCCGCAAGGCGGACATAGCGCACCTCCTCAAGCTTGTCCGGCAAATCTTTCAGAACTTCCTCTTTCAGTCTGCGCAGAATAAACGGCCCTGTCATTTTCTGCAGCCGTTTCATCGCCTGCTCATCCTGGTACTTCACCGCCGGCGTTTCTATTTCCCGCTTAAACACATCGTAAGTGTATAAAAATCCCGGCATCAGATAGTCAAAGATACTCCAGAGTTCGCTCAAACGATTCTCAATCGGCGTGCCGGTCAGAGCGTAGCGGTAGCGGCTATTGATCACCTTCACCGCCTTGGCCGCAGCCGTCGTATGATTCTTAATATACTGTGCCTCGTCTATGATCTCATACGTAAACGCAATCCCCTCATAATGAGGAATATCCCGTTTCAGCAAATCATAGGAGGTCACCAGCACGTCGAAATTCCGGTACGCGGCAATCTTTCCCTGACGCTCTTCCTGCGTCCCTGTGACCAGTTCGACCCGGAGAGCCGGAGCAAATCGCGCAAATTCCTCTCCCCAGTTGAAAACCAGCGAAGCGGGAGCAACTATGAGAGAGAGAGGCGCCTGAGCCATCTCTGCCGCCTTTTCATATCTTTCTTTCGCAGATAGCAGCAATGCAATCGCCTGCAGTGTCTTCCCAAGCCCCATGTCATCCGCCAGGATACCGCCAAACTGCCATGTCTCCAGCGTCCGCAGCCACTTATAGCCATCCTTCTGATACTGGCGCATAATTTTGGACAGACTTTTTGGCACATCAAAATCCGCATCGTTCACCGTCTTGAATTCCTTGACCATCTCACGGAAGCGGCTGTCACGTTCACTGTAGACACTGTCATTCTCTTCCAGCATTTTGTTCAGATACAGCGTGCGGTAAAGCGGCAGATGCATCTTTCCCTGGACAAATTCTTTCGGTTTCAGATGCATGGAATCCATCATCTCCGCAAGCATTTCCAGCGACTGATCATCCAGGTTTACATAAGAGCCATCCCTCAGGCGGTAATAATTCTTTTTCTCCCGGTAGCTGTTCAGAATGTCAAGCAGCTCATCCTGCGGCACATCTTCTGTCGTAATGTCCAGATCCAGCAGTCCGCTTGACACGGAAACACCGACCGATACCTTTACCTGGCGGATGGTTCTGCGGGCGCGGAAACGGTTTGTACACTGCACCTCCCCGAGAGTAATCAATTCATCGATCCCCTCCGACATCACCCGGTAAATCTGATCCTCATCCCCACCGCAGTTTAGTTCTTTCCGCGTCATATCAATCTGAGGCAGCCAGGTCATGACCTTATAAAGCGTCTCCTGCTCCGCTATACTGTCGCGATATATTGTCTCATCATCTGCCTGCTCCTCCTGGATAAAATCCAGCAGAGACAATTCTTTTCCCTCGTATCTGGCAAACGGCGCACAAGTCACATCGCCTTCCCGCGCATCCAGGTAAAACACAAAATTTACCTGCGGCGGCAGAAACGAGTGAATCCGTTCGGGATCCTTTTCCACGATTTCCGCCACATCCCGCAGCGTAGGCAGTACCTGATAATAAAATTCTGACATACTGTTCCGCCCGATGCGAAAAGAAAAGGATTCATTTCCTCCCGCAAGCCGGATCAGATCCTCAATCTTCTCCTGAAATTCCGGTTCGGAACGGCGAAAGGTATCTCCATCCACATAATATGCGCAGTTCATGCCAAAAAACAGCTCCGGCAGATTTCCATTCACCTGAATCCCATGAAACTCCTCCTGTACGGATTCTGGAGAAAAAATCTGATCAATCCAGCCCTTCCGCTCCTTTTTTACCGGCAGCACGGCCTCTGCAATCTCCATCGTCACATGCGGATTCCCCTCCCCGCGGTGCAGTATCTGCTTCTTCGTCCGCTCCGCGTCACGATCCTCGTACTCCACCGTGCCATCGCCAAGCTCATTGTATAATTCATCCAGGCGCCATCCAAACAGATTCAGCGAACCGCCTACGCTTGCCGTAATATGATAATAATAGCGGTTCCGCGTCGCATGCTCCAGCCGCTGTCCGAACTCTTCCTCTTCCTGAACAATCCGTTCAATAAAACGCAGCCATTTCAGGCTCTCCCCGGTAAAGTTGCTTCTTCGGTGATTGATCTCTGTACTCGAACCATATGTCGCCGTAGCAGCGTTGCGCACATGCATACAAAACTCATCCAGCTGCTTAATCACAAACAGCTTCCCCGCACCTATTTTAAAAGAAACCGTCAGCTGCGAATTTTTCTTCACAAGGCGCGGCTTCAGCGTCAGGCTCTGTTCTTTTGCTGTTTTATCCGCAACCAGAAGATTCGCCCGCTTCTGCCGATACGCATTCATAAGTACGCAGGCATCCCGATCCGTCGCGTCTCCCACATTATGTGTTTTCAGATAATCACGCAGTCCAAAAAGGACTGCGGCCACATACTCACAGTTCGCATTTTCCCCATAGTACCAGCCATACCCTCCGTATTTTTTCCGGCATTTGGGGCAGCTGCACTGCGCTTTGCTCACCGAGGCACGCGTAAAGGTCACGGTAGTCTGAAACTGATTGCGGCCAATCTGTGCGTCCCACACAGCCTGACCGACCATCTCACCGGCCTCCCCATAGCGCTCATAGCCCGTGGTAACCTCCATATTTTCGACCAGTCCCTGCCTGTACAGCTTCTCGCCCATTCGGCGGGAATCCGCCGGCAGATTCAGCGAACGAATCATCTGATCCCCGTCAAAATAACTGTAATGCTCTAATTCGGAAAAACTCCCGCTTCCCGAAACACCATCCAGTTCTTCTTTCGAAGCATCCCCAAGAAGGGTATATTCTTCCCGCAGGCGGTCGTTCCGCTCCTGTTCCACCCTCTGGCGGGCTTCCTCCATCATACGCGCACGCTTCTCCTGCTGTGTCTCTTGTTTTGAATTTGCCTTCTTCTGAAAACTCTCCACAGCCATACTCCTTTAAAACAACGTAATATACGTCTTCCGTCATTCCTCCCCAGCAGTATACCTTGTTTCCCCGGAAAACGCAATTCTTTTTCATGCGAAAAGCATCCACAATGCTCAAACACGTTCCAGTTGTTTTTTAAGGATAAATCTGATATGATTGGAACAATCCGTGGTATCATTTCTCTTTTGTCGCTCGAATCAATCAGTCAAATATCCGCGCAAGCTATGTCATAAGGTGTCGGCTTGCCGACGGATTCCTTATGACTCCGTCTACCTGGCTCGTTGCTTCGCGGGAATAAAAATCAGAAAAATATAAGGAGGAATCTCAGATGGCCCTTGACGGGATCGTTATAGCAAATATTACGGCGGAGCTTTCTGATAAGCTGACCGGAGCCCGTATCAGCAAAATCGCCCAGCCGGAAGCGGATGAGCTGCTGCTCACCATAAAATCTGCCTCCGGACAATACAGGCTGCTGCTCTCAGCGAGCGCCAGCCTGCCGATGATTTACCTGACAAAAACAAATAAATCATCGCCCATGACCGCGCCGAATTTCTGTATGCTGCTGCGCAAACACATCGCAAACGGCAGAATTCTGCGTGTCTGGCAGCCTGGCCTGGAGCGCATCATCCATTTCGAGATCGAGCACTACAACGAAATGGGCGATCTCTGCCGCAAGGATCTGATCATTGAACTGATGGGCAAACACAGCAATCTGATCTTCTGTGACGACACCGGTACGATCATAGACAGCATCAAGCATGTCGGTTCCATGACCAGCTCTGTGCGGGAGGTTTTGCCTGGCCGTCCCTATTTCATTGCAGTCACGCAGCCCAAATGCGATCCGCTCGCGACTTCGGCGGAGGAATTCCGCGCCGCAGTGTTTTCAAAACCAATGCCGCTCGCGAAAGCGATCTACACCTCCTACACCGGCATCAGCCCTCTGATTTCTGAGGAGCTCTGCTTCCGCGCTAACATAGAATCCGCGCAGAGTGCAAATTCTTTTGACGAGCTTGCCCAGGTTCATCTTTACCATATGTTCGAGCTTATGATGGAGGATGTAAAGGGGAAAAACTTTTCACCATTTATCATTTATGAAGAAAACATCCCGATAGAGTTCTCTTCTCTCCCGCTTACTATGTATGGGGAGGATACGAGACATCCGTTTGACTCTCCTTCTGAAATGCTGGAGCAATATTACGCGATGAAGAACACCGTCACCCGGATCCGCCAGAAATCGTCCGACCTGCGCCGCATCGCTACGACTGCGCTTGAACGCTGCCGCAAAAAATACGAGCTTCAGCTGAAACAGCTTGCAGATACGGAAAAGCGCGAAAAATACCGCATCTACGGCGAACTGATCCACACCTATGGCTACGGTGTGGAGCCTGGCGCGAAAAGCTTTGAGGCGCTGAATTATTACACAAATGAAATGATAACAGTTCCGCTCGACGCGACCCTGACCGCACAGGAAAACGCACAGAAATACTTCGACAAATACGGCAAGCTTAAGCGAACCTACGAAGCTTTAAGTGAACTCACAAAGGAAACAAAGGCGGAAATCGATCATCTCGAATCGGTCTGCACGCTCATGGACATGGCACTCTCTGAAGAGGATCTTGTGCAGGTAAAAGAGGAGCTGACCGACGCAGGCTATATTCGCCGCCATTACACCGGCAAAAAGGTGAAGATCACCTCCCGTCCGTTCCACTATATATCCCCCGACGGATATGATCTGTACGTTGGCAAAAACAATTACCAGAACGATGAGCTGACCTTCCGTTTCGCCTCCGGCGGCGATTGGTGGTTCCATGCCAAAGGCGTGCCTGGTTCCCACGTCATTCTAAAGACCAATGGACAAATGCCGCCGGATACTGCTTTTGAGGACGCCGCGCGGCTTGCAGCCTGGTACTCTCAAAGCCGCGGCGCCCAAAAAGTCGAGATCGATTACGTAGAGAAAAAACACGTCAAAAAACCAAATGGCGCCAAGCCTGGCTTCGTTGTCTATTACACAAATTATTCCATGGTAATCGACTGTGACATCTCGCGTCTTCGTCTGGCAGCGGACTGATGCCGGATGGACTGTTTCCGGGAAGCTTCGGCTTCCCGGTGTTTTTTTTCGGCTTCAAGCCGCTTCATACAGTCCTCATCAATCTCATAATAGGCATTTCCTTCCTTCACTGTACGCGTGGACATGCAAACGCCTCCTCATTTTTCCTTCAAGCGTTTCTCGCATGGGGTGTTCCTCCCCTTTCCAGTATATGTTATCCTGACTCAAGATGTTTCACAGAACTGCTTCTCTGCTCTTTCTATGCACTCACGCTTGCTTCGTGGGCAGCACTTTTCTCGAATGTTTTCTCAAGTTCAAGTCTATTTTTTGATTATAACTCATAAAGTAAGATAAAAGAACTTTTCAAGCAAACGGCTTCTGCTTCCAATATAAGACATCGGGAAGGAGGAAATCATACCATGCAGACAAAGCTTGACCAGATTGCCAATCAAAACCACCTGCAGCTGCTCAAAGCACTCCTTCCTTATCTTCCGGTGAACAGCCAAAAAACGGTTTCCATCCTGATAAAAACCATCGAAATGCAAAACGTCATGGAATATTATAAAACGAAAGAAGCAGACAGCCAGAGTCCTTCCGATCTTCTCGACATTCTCACCGATATCCGTCAGTACTGTGAAGGGGATGAACGGGAAATGATTGATCAGGCACTGCAAATGATCAGCATGATTGAGCTCTATCAGGTCTGCGCAGAATCTGCCCCCTAAGAAAAACAGGCTGAATTCCTTGCGTCTGATCGGATTTTCTGTTTCTTTTTCACGAATCGCGGATACTGCCTGTTTGCAAGATTTAATCCAATTTTTGCCAGAAAGGAAAAGCCATGAATGATAACAGTTGGATGAACAATCCTGCCCTCGGGGGCATCGACCCGGCGAAGCTGGAAATGCTTTCTTCCCTTGCTGAACAAGCACAGGGCAAGAAACAAAATGAGCTGCTGCCTTTTCTCATGGCGGCAGCTCAGTCCAATTCCGGTGACATCTCCTTTGACTCCACAGAGACAGAGGCCATCATCAATGTTCTGAAAATTGGCAAAACACCGCAGGAAATCCAGAAAATCGATCGGATTCTTTCGATCATGAAAACAGTAAGGAAATGATACCGTAAGTTTCCATCTGGCCGCATGATGCGCGCGGTCAGGTAGTATAATTCTCTGTTTTTATGTAACCGGATACCCGATATGTGCTTCCATTGCTGCGGATCGTCACTGCCCCGCAATCCATAGTTGTATACAAAGTTATGTTTGCCGCGCGCAAGCGTTCCACGGCGGCCGCCGCGGGATGGCCATAGCTGTTATCCCTGCCGCAGGAAATAATGCCAAAAGCCGGCGAAACGGCAGTCAGAAAGGCCTCAGAGGAAGCGCCTTTTGAGCCATGATGTCCGACCTTTAATACATCGCAGGAGAGCTTCGCGCCGGAAGCAGCGAGTGCCTGTTCCGCTTCTCCCTCCAGGTCGCCGGTAAACAGCATTCGGAAATCTCCGTACTGAAGAAGCAGTACCATGGAATCCTCATTTTTATCTCCGGACAGAGCTGCAGAATTGGGCGCCAGACACGCAAAAGACCAGACAGAACTATTTCCGAGCCTGGCACCCGCTTCCATCCGGAGTACAGAAATGCCCAGTTTTTCTGCATAGGCAATCAAAACGTCAAAATCTTCCTCATCTGTTGTCGGCGGAAGAATCAGATGCTCCAATGTAATTCCGTGGGCATTGCTTCCCGCGAATCCCGGCAGATAGTCTTCCAGATATTCTTTTATGCCGCTGATATGGTCGCTGTCAGCATGGGACAGAAAAACATAGTCCAGCCTGCTGATCCCATAATATTTTACCACCTGGCTGATTCGGTATTCCCAGAGTTCACTCACAGAGCTGCTTCCTCCATCAATCAGACAATTCGTGCCATCCGGAAGCTGAATCAACGCGCCATCCCCCTGCCCAACATCCATACAGGTCACAGTCAGTCCGCTGCGCGGATGGAAATCCATCAGGAAGAGGCCGATTCCGATCGCACAAATCCACACCAGTGTCCGTAGATACTGTAATTTCGGATGCTGTTTTTTCTGTCCTGATCCTCGTGGTTGTTCCTGAAAATACCTCTTCCGGGCTGTTCTCCGTCTCTGGTCAAACCCGAATTGTCTCACAATTCGATCTTTTTTATGAGTACACAACGTGTTCTCCCCATATCTTTCCAGAAAACACATGAGACCTGCCGCTGCAAACAATAGAGCATAATAAACAGCAGCCTTCCACATTGCCGGACAGCCCGTGATCCAGACAGCTCCCGGCAGCTGCTGTTCGAATGTACATAAGGTCTCGAAAAACCCCAGCAAATAATATACGGGAGCTGACAAAAAAATCCCCGCGGGAACACTGACCAGTCCCACCAAACAGGAGATCAGGGCGGAACCCATCAAAGCGGACATCAGCGGTACCACAGCCAGATTGACCAGCACGCTCCATGGGGCCGTCTGGTAAAAGAACCAGAGTGTGACCGGCAGCGTGCCAAGCCATACTCCCGCACCGCCGCACAGCGCATCCCATATCCGCTCACCGATTCTCCGTACGGCATTTGCCCTCCTGATCCGAAACGGATTTACCGCCTGAAGCCGCGGCACAAGCAGTGCGATCGACAAAATGGCTCCAAAAGACAGCAGGAAGGAAGAGCTTCCTGCGGCTCGCCCATTCCCTGCCAGAATCAGGACTGCCGCGACGGCGGCAGCAGTCAGGGTATCATTTTTCCGCCCCGCAATCTGTGCGCCAAGCCAGAGCACAAACATGATACAGGCGCGCAGTGTGGAGACGCTAAACCCTGCCATCATCGCATACAGCGCAACCACAGCTGCCGAAGGCAATGCCGCCAGAACAAAAGGCAGGCGGATACGCCTCAGAAGCTTATAAATGCACATTCCAATCATACTGATGTGAAGGCCGCTGATAGAAATAATGTGCGCAATGCCGCCCTCCTGATACAGCCGCTTCCACTCCTGCTCCATATAGCTTTTTTCTCCCAGGCTGATCGCTGAGACGGTGCGGGCCGCCTTTTCCTCCAGGATTCGCAGATAGGAGCCGCGCAGAGCACGGCGAAATCGCGCAAGCATACGAGTCAGAGAAGAATCTCCTTCTGACACAAGCGTGACTCCCGCACTGGTGACTCTTCCTACCGTATTTTCAGCAAAATAATACGCCCTGAAATCGAACTGTCCAGGATTCCCCGCTGTCTCAAATGGCTTCCAGGTGCCGGTCACACGGACACGGTCACCGGGCAGCAGATTGTCTGTTTCAATGGTAAATAAGACTTTCAATTCCGAAGATAAAGAACCGATTGATTTGTCATTTGTATAGAGAACTACTTGATTTACAGAAAGGCGTATGCCTTCCGATACTGCGCCAACCTCTGACACAGTGCCTTCAAAGGTCAGCGTACTGCCCGAGCCTGCTGTCTCTGTCAGATATTCTTCTGCGCCCGCAAGCGCCTCGTCCCTTCCGGAACCACGTATGCTTCCCATCACGCTGAAAAATACCGCGGCCACCAGACACAGCAAAGCCAGCGGCCGTTTTCTCATCGCACCACCCTCTCTCCTGTCATTCTGTCTGTGCCTCGGCAGACGCGTCCGCCCCCGTCACTCCGGCGATTGCGCATCTGCACCAGCAACTGTGCCGTCTTCCTCCGCTGCATAGGCATCCACGCCGGCAATCGCGCCATCCGCACCCGCGACGACGGCATCTGACGCTGCTGCATCCGCCGGTTCTTCCGTCTCAGAAGTATCTGCATCCTCACCGGATACCGCATCCGCGTCAGACGATACTGCAGCATCAAAGTCCGTTGATTCCGGCTCTCCCTCCGCCTCGTCTGCCTGCACTGCCGCTTCTTCTGTCTCAGATTCCAGGCTGTCCACCTCAATCAGGCTTTCATTCAAAAGGAATACCTCGCTCAGGTCAATTTCATCCCAGAATTTCACATTCGAAGAACCTTCAATGGTAATTTTCACACCGTCTACGTCGTCCGCCGTCTCACAGATGGAATCAACGATTGCATACAGAGCTGCTTCTGCGGAAGGTGTGTTTTCTGTCGGCTGCTGGTTAAATTCTTCACTGAAATTGATCGTGCAGATCCCATTTTTTGTTGTGATATCCAGAATTTCCGCCGACGAATTCATGACTGCCTTACGGTTCGAATAATCCGAGCCAGCCATCAGCTGCTCCAGAATCACACGGACCAGCACCATATTGCTCGAATAGTCCACGTTCCGCACTTCCTTTAGCAGTTTTGTCCCATCCTCATTCGGAAAATACAAAACCAGAGAAGTCGTCTGATAGGAGTTAATTCCGCCGTTTTTCGTGTCAATAAAGCTTTCTGAGTCCATCGCCGCGACCAGTTCGCCATCACCGTCTACCAGCTGCTCCGAGTCAACCGTAAGAATAATCTTTGTCACACCGGGAATCTGGCAGATCGTCTTTACCACGGCAGCGCGCAAAAGGACCTCGGTAATATTATCCATCTCATAATATTCGCCTGAAAAATCTATCCGAAGTGCATCAATGCCTCGCTCATACCCCTGATACGATACCGTCTCCGGAAGTACACTGGTATAGACCGCATCCTCCGGCACCGTCGACATCTGCGCCATCAGCTCCGTCATCATCTCATCAAACGTCTCCGCGGCAGGAGAATAGCTCACCTCATACAAGCTCGTGCCGGATGAGTTTTTATAATAAATCGTATAACTGGTACTGTCTTCCTCTTTCTTCCCGCAACCGCCAAGGAGAAGCAGCGCGGCAATCATCACTGACAGTGCGCAAAAAGAAAAGATTCTTTTTTTCTTCACGTGAACCCCTCCGCAAATTGTCCCGATTCACGCAAGGAATCGAGGAACATGCTTTCCTAAAATAAATCACGAATCGGCTTATGCCGTTTACGCGAATGATCATGGCACATATTTCAGCGGAATCCGCACGGTAAAGGTCGTCCCCTCCCCTTCGCGGCTGTAAACCTTAATCGCACCATGATGCATCAGAACCGCGCTTCTCGTGATCGCAAGTCCCAGGCCGGTACCGCCGATCTCCCGCGAATGGGATTTATCCACTCGATAAAAACGTTCAAAAATATGTTCCTGTGAGTCTTCCGGAATACCAATTCCTGAATCCTCTACGCGGATATAAAAATATTTACCATCCACATTCAGAGAGACATGCACCCATCCGCCGTCCCGATTGTATTTGATCCCATTTTCAATCAGATTCGAAATCGCAAGCGTCAGCTTCGTCTCGTCAACCTCGGCAAGAACCGGTTTAAAGCTCTCCAGTACCAGTTCGACATTTTTTGTACCCGCGATCGGCCGCAGTCTTTTCAGCACCAGCTCGATCAGCTGATTGATATTTGTCTCCTCAATATGAACATCCGAAGATCTTTTATCCATTTTCACAAGGGAGAGAAGATCCGAAATGATTTTATTCTCGCGATCCACTTCCTCCGCGATGTCGCCCATAAACTCTCTGTAAAGTTCAACCGGTACATCCTCCTGCGCCAGAAGAGAATCCGCCAGCACCTTCATCGAGGTAATCGGTGTCTTCAGTTCATGCGAGACATTGGAAACAAACTCCTGCCGCGAATCCTCCTGTGCTTTCATACGCTTTAACATACGGTTGTACGCCTCGGCAAGAAGCTGTGTCTCCGTATAATCCGGGATAGAAATTTCTTCATCATTTACACCGGCAACATCTTCCAGAGATTGTGTAATCTTTCCGAATGGACGCGTCAGAATCCGTGAAACGTAAAAAGCCACGCCGAGGATCAGCACAGTCAGAAGAGACTGGAGCTGCAGCACAATCCGGCTGATGCCCGCTTTTCCATTTGCAATGTCCACTGTGGGAACGCTGATGATCATAATTCCTTCCGTCTCCCCGGAATCATCATTTGCAATCGGAATCGTCATCTCCAGAAACTGATTATCCTCATCGTAGTTCGTTGAATTTGTCCCCTGAAACGTCAGAAGTACTTCTTCTGAGATAATCACTTTGTCTACGTCTATGTCATAAGTATCTTTGATAATGCGAAAATTGCTGTTGACAAGAATCACACGCCCGGAATACAGGGAGGCCATCTGGTCAATCAGGCGATCCACCTGATCCGAGTCATTCCCATGCATATATTCGGACTCTGAGATCTGCTCCAGAATCTGCTGGCACTGCCTCTCCAGAAGCTGTGCTTTCTGTTCAACTGCCTGCGACTCGTAGTTTGTCAGCACCGCATATCGCATCAGAAGAACAGGAATCACACCAACCAGAATAAAAAACAGGAAAATGCGTGCCTGCAGGCTTTTAAAATATTTTTTTATGACTGGCTTAATGCTGGAAATAGTAACCCACTCCCCACTTCGTATGTACGTATTTCGGTTCGCTCGGGTTTGCCTCAATCTTCTCCCGCAGGCGGCGGATATGCACATCCACTGTTCTCACATCCCCCGGATACTCATACCCCCACACTGTATTCAAAAGACTCTCCCGACTGTATACCTTGTTCGGATTAAATACAAGCAGCTCCAAAAGGTCAAACTCTTTTGTCGTCAGATTCACCTCTTTGCCGGCGACGCTGACTCTCCTGCCGTCACAGTCCAGAACCAGATCGCCCACTTCCACGATCTTCCCCTTCGGCTCCGCCGCGTTCTTCTGTGAAGTCCGCCGGATGATTGCTTTTAATCTCGCCTTTACCTCAAGGATATTAAATGGCTTCGTGATATAATCATCTGCACCATACTCCAGGCCCATGATCTTATCCATATCGTCGCCCTTCGCTGTCAGCATGACAATCGGCACATCCGAGAACTCACGGATTTGCTGACATACCTCCAGGCCATCCAGCTTCGGCAGCATCAGATCCAGAAGAATAATGTCGTATCTGTTCTCCTTTGCCAGCCGCACCGCTTCCTCTCCATCGTAAGCACAGTCCACTTCCATGTCATCCTGCTCCAGGCTAAACCGGATGCCTTTTACGATCAGTTTCTCATCATCCACTACCAAAACTCTTTTTGCCATAATAATCTCCTTACAATATCTATACGGTTATGAGATCTTTGATCTTCGAGAAAACCCCGCTCTTAATCCCCGAGATATTCTGAATTTCCTCAATCGAAGCAAACGCACCGTGCTCACTTCGGTAAGCAAGAATCGCAGCAGCCTTTGACTCGCCAATCCCCGGAAGCGTCATCAGCTCCTCCGCTGTCGCGGTATTCAGATTCACTTTGCCATCTGAGGTGTCCGTGATTCCCTCTTCATTTCCGGCCGCGGCTGTCCCATCTGCGGAGCTGCTCTTCGCGGATACTGCGTCCGCATCTGTCCCACTGCTCATGCCCTCCGGTGATACGCCCGCCGCATTCATCTGAGCAGTTTCATCCATAGAATAAACATAAAGCTTCTGTCCATCGCTGACCACTGCCGCCTGATTCAGCCATTCCTCGTCCGCTTCTGCGGAAAAGCCGCCTGCCTGCGCAATCGCGTCGCAGACGCGCATATCGCCCTGGATCGGATATACCCCAGGCTCATTCACCGCGCCGCAGACATAGACATATCCGGCGATTGCCTCGGTTTCCGGCTCTGCCGGGTCAGCATCCTCATTCCAAAAAGCTTCGCTGCCCGCTTCACTCACTGCCTCAGCATTCGTGCTGCCGGTGTCGCCATCCGTGATCGGATTTCCTTCCGTGGAAGCTTCCGTCTGCACGGTCAGCCCCGCCGTATAGAGTGAATCGCTTTTCGCACAGCCCTGCGCTCCAGTCAAAGCCACGCATAACAGGGCTGCAGCCAGCCCTTTTTTTCTCGATAACATATACCTATGCGGCCAAAGCCGCTGTTTTCCCGTATACGTTCTTTATTTTAACGAAAAATGAAATACTTTGCAACAGATTTTTTACAGGTTCGAGAAATTTTACCATTTAAATATTACAATTCCTATAACAGCCAGAAACATACCAAAAATTTTCCGTCCTTCCAGCGGCTGCCTTTCTACCCCAAACAGCCCCAGCAGTTCAATTCCGTATGCGACTATCAGCTGGGCAATGACGATCAGCATCGCCGCGCGCGCGGGGCCTAAGCTTCCCATCGCCCTTATCACCGTAATAGTAATCAACGCGCCGATCACACCGGACAAAAGCATATATTTCGGCTCTACCTGAGCCAGCGTCGCCGCATTCGTCCGGTCCGTGATAAGCCACGCCAGAATACAGACCAGCAAAGCCGTCAGCTGCACAAAAGCAGACGAAAGCCAAAGGCTCGTCTGCTTTGTCATTTCCGTATTAAATACGCCCTGCACACTCATTAATGCACCAGAGAGCAGTGCAATCAGAATTCCCCACATATTTTTCCTCCTGCATGATAAGACGAAGCAGAAACTGCATCGTTCCTTATATTTTTGTAACAGTTCAGAACAGCATCGAAATGAAAAGACAGACTGTGCAGGTTTACCTGCTAAAGGCTGTATTTTCATTTCGGGATGGGCGGAACGCCCATCAAGCCACAGACATATGACGCGTTAGCGGCATATAGCCTGCAGCGCAGGCGGTCTGCGGCCTGCTGTTCTGAATAGTTACATATTTTCTGCCAGAAGTATGCGCGGTTTTCACGAAATTATTCCACTATCGGCGTCCCTGTACCTGTTTTTCGTCCAATGCAGATTCAGAATGATGCTTCCAGCCGCACCACCATCTCATCAATATCTTTTTTCTCAATCACCAGCGGCGGTACAAGGCGAAGCACATTACCCTCTGCGCTTAAGACGACGAGGCCATTTTCCAGCGCTTTGCTCACAATCTCTCCAACCGGACGTCCCTCAACCAGCAGTCCCTGCATAAATCCTTTTCCACGCCGCGCGGTCAGGAAATCATACTTTTCTACCAGCGCATCCAGCTGCTGCTCCAGATATGGAGTAAGCTCCCGCACATGTTCCACCACATGAAGTTCCTCAAAAAGATCAAATACCTTTGATACTGCAGCGCAGGCGAACGGATTGCCTCCGTAGGTCGTACCATGGTCTCCGGGAACCAGAGAAGCCTTCGCCGTCTTTTCGTTCAGTAAAAACGCGCCCACTGGTACGCCGCAGCCGAGTGCTTTCGCGCAGGTCATGATATCCGGCTGCACCCCGTACTGCTGGCAGGCAAACCAGCTGCCGGTGCGCCCCATGCCGCACTGAATCTCATCCAGAATCAGCAAAATATCTTTCTCGTCACACAGAGCACGCACGCCGCGCAGAAATTCTTCTTCCGCCGGATAAATGCCGCCTTCGCCCTGCACGGTTTCCATAATAATCGCACAGGTATGCTCTGTTATCTGGGCTTTCACACTCTCCAGATCGTTAAACCTCGCAAATCTCACCCCGCCCATCAGCGGACGGAATGCCTCCTGATAATGCGGGTTTCCCGTCACAGACAGCGCACCGACACTCCTGCCGTGGAAGGAATGCTCCATCGCGATAATCTCATAATTAGCCTCGCAAGTTCCATCTTCCGCCGCATTTTTCTCAGACGCCTGCTTTTTCAGGTACGCGTATTTCCGCGCCGCTTTCAGTGCGCCCTCGATCGCCTCTGTGCCGCTGTTGGTAAAAAACACTTTATCCATGCCGCTTACCTTCGTCAGCTTTGCTGCCGCCTCCGGAAGCGGTTGATTATAGAACAGATTCGAGGTATGTATCAATTTGTCAATCTGGGCCTTTAGCGCGTCATTGTACGCCTGATTGCCGTACCCAAGCGCAAAAACCGCGATTCCGGCGCCAAAATCCAGATATTTCTTCCCGTCCACATCGGTCAGGTATACGCCCTCCCCTTTCTCAAACACCACCGGAAACCGGTTGTAAGTGTGGAGCACATGCTGCTCCGTCAGATCCATATATTCCTGACTGGTCATTGCTTTCTCCTTCCATATGTTCCATGCCGTCGGTTTTAGTTCTCCTGATAGTACCTTTCCTCCCGGTCGCCAATGATCGCGGTACCGATCCCTTTGTTGGTGAAAAATTCCAACAGCAGACAGTGTTCAATTCTGCCGTCCAGAATATGCACTCTCGATACGCCGCCTTCGATCGCCGCAATGCAGTTCTGCAGCTTTGGCAGCATACCTCCGCCGGCGTTTCCGCTTTCCAGGAACGCTCTGGCCTCCGGGATCGTCAGTTCACTGATCAGAGAAGTGTGATCCAGCGGATCCCGATAAACTCCTTCAATATCCGTCAGAAATGCCAGCTTCGCCGCTTTTACCGCCTTCGCGATTGCACAGGCCGCGTCGTCTGCATTGATATTGTAGGAATGATACTGGTCGTCCGAACCAATCGGACAGATCACCGGAATAAAATCATTATCCAGAAGAGTGTCCAAAAGTGCGGTATTGACCTCCTTCACTTCACCGACATATCCAATATCCTTGCCGCCCGCCAGCTTTTTATCCACACGCAGCACCGATCCATCCTTCCCGCTGATGCCGACTGCTTTCAGACCCGTCTTTTCCATCATGGAAACCAGACCCTTATTGATGCGGTTCAGCACCATCTCCACGACTTCCATCGTGTCCTTATCCGTGACACGCAGTCCGTTTACGAAATTCGTCTCCAGTCCAACCTTGTTGATCCACTTTGTAATCTCTTTGCCGCCGCCGTGCACAATGATCGGCCGGAAGCCAACCAGCTTCAGCAGCGCCACATCACGGATCACACTTTTTTTCAGTTCATGATCCACCATCGCGCTCCCGCCGTATTTCACGACAATGGTCTTCCCGTGAAAGCGCTGAATATACGGCAGCGCCTCAATCAGGACGCTGGCCTTCTGCAGCCAGAGTTCCATTTCTGTTGATTCCATATTTTTAAATCCTTTCTGTCATCCCATATCCGCCAGGCACAGCCTGTAGTGCAATTTCCTGTGCATTCTGCAGGCCTGCCATGGCAAAAATCAGCTGCGGTAGTCTGCGTTAATTTTAATATAATCATAGGTCAGATCACAGCCCCAGGCAGTCGCTTCCGCATTGCCCATTTTAATATCTGCAATCGCGGTTACCGCGCTCTCCGAGAGAATCTTCGTCGCCAGCTCCTCACTGTAATCCGTCGGTACGCCGTTTTCAATAATTTTCAGCTTTCCGACTGCGCTTTCAAACCAGACGTCTACCTTTTCCGGATCAAACTGCGCGCCCGAATACCCCATCGCGCAGAGAATCCGGCCGCAGTTCGCGTCGTGTCCGTAAATCATAGCCTTCACCAGACTGGAGGAAACCACCGACTTGCTGATCGTCACCGCCTGCGCTTTGCTCTCGGCTCCGATCACCTTCACCTCAAACATGGCCGTTGCGCCCTCGCCGTCCGCCGCCATTTTCTTTGCCAGACAGGTGTTGACCTCATTCAGCGCCTCGAAAAACGCGGCATAATCCGCATTCTCTTCGGTAATTTCCAGGTTGCCCGCCAGACCGTTTGCCAGCACGAGACAGGTATCGTTGGTCGAAGTGTCGCCATCCACCGAAACCATATTGTAGGTATCCGGCACACTCGCACTGAGCGCTTTCTGCAGCAGCGGCTGTGAAATATTCGCGTCCGTCGTGATAAAACTCAGCATCGTACACATATTCGGATGAATCATGCCGCTGCCCTTGCACATCCCGCCAATTGTCACGGTTTTTCCGCCAAGCTCCAGCTGTACGGCAACCTCTTTTTTCACCGTATCCGTAGTCATAATCGCTTCCGCCGCAAGCGTGCCGCCCTCTTCACTCTCTGAAAGAAGCGGCTTCATCGTCTCAATGCCCGCGCAGATCTTCGCAATCGGCACCTGCTGGCCAATCACGCCGGTCGAGGCAACCAGCACCTGATTTTCCCGAATGCCAAACAGTTCTGCCGCTCTCGCCGCCGTATCGCGGCAATAACCATAACCTTCTGCCCCGGTGCAGGCGTTTGCCACGCCGCTGTTTACCACAACCACATGCGCCGTCTGGTCATTACCCGCGCACATTCCATCTGCCCCATCTCGGCTGCCGGCTTTCTCCGGCTCCTGTTCTGTGACCGGCAAGCCCTTTACAATTTTCTGATCCCACTTCACCGGTGCCGCTTTTACCAGATTGGTCGTAAACGTCCCCGCCACACGGCAGGCCGCCTCACTATAAACCATAGCCATGTCCTTGCCGCTCTTTTTAATCCCAGCCGCGATGCCGGTCGCGTAAAACCCTTTTGCGGCTGTCACACCGCCAGCAATCTTCTGCATAAATCTCCTCCTGCTTTCGCTGTCATTCTCACATTTGAATATCGAAACCTGTATTACCGCGAGATCAACCTGCTTTTCACAAAACGAATTCTTTCGCAGTCTTTTCACTGCAACACGACTGGGAAAAGCGGATTACTCGTTTTCCCAGGATTCGTCCCGTAATCACCATCTGGAAAGCCTCACGGAAACATCGGCGCCAGCCGCAGCCCTTCTGCCTCATCCAGTCCAAACGCCAGGTTCATGTTCTGCACGGCCTGTCCCGCCGCGCCTTTTACCAGATTGTCCATCGCGCCCATCATAATGACACGGTTCGTCCGCGGATCAATCTTAAAGTTGACATCCACGAAATTGCTGCCCTCTACCCACTTCGTCTGCGGGCAGACGTCCTTTTCCAGAACCCGCACAAAATATTCCTTATTATAATACTGATCGTAAACCGCTTTCACGTCTTCATATGAGACATTCTTTGTCAGGGAAGCATATGCGGTTATTAAAATGCCCCGGTTCATCGGCACCAGATGCGGAGTGAAATTCAGCACCACCGGCTTCCCCGCCGCGTAGCTTAGCTGCTCCTCTATCTCCGGTGTGTGCCGGTGGCTCGCTACGCCGTAAGCTTTGATGTTTTCATTTACCTCGCAGTAAAGGTTATCCGTCTTCGCCCCGCGGCCTGCGCCGGAGGTACCGGATTTTGCGTCTATAATAATCGTCGCCGGGTCGATCAGCCCTTCTTTTACCAGCGGGTAAATCGAGAGCGTGCTGCAGGTCGGATAGCAGCCCGGATTCGCAATCAGCCGCGCGCCGCGTACCTGCTCTCGGTTGATCTCGCACAGGCCATACACGGCTTCGTCAATAAACTGCGGCGCCTTGTGCGTCATTCCATACCATTTTTCGTATATTTTTACATCCTTCAATCGAAAATCAGCGCTCAGGTCAATCACCTTCGCCCGCGAAAGAATCCCTTCGTTTACCAGCGACGCGCACAGTCCCTGCGGTGTCGCGGTAAAAATCACATCCGCCTCATCCGCCAGCGCTTCCATATTGTCATCCATGCATGTTTCGTCTACAAGCTGAAACATATTCTGATAGATGGATGCATATTTCTGATCTACATAGCTTTTTGAACCGTACCAGACGATTTTTGCTTCCGGATGACCCAGAAGAAGGCGCACCAGCTCGCCGCCCGCGTATCCGGTCGCCCCGATAATACCCACTTTTATCATTTTCATAAACTCCTTCAATCCTGCATATTCAACGCCAATACACTATACTCCCGTGACGAAAAAATGTAAAGCGTTTTTGAGATTGCATAATTATACATTATTGGTGTATATTATGCAATACTTTTTTCGTTTTCCACTTGCATAATCTCCGCAGTTGCGGTATATTGGACGAAGTAAAATTCGTAACGAATCAGAACATCTGGTAACGGGGCTGCGCTCCGCTTTGGTTCTGAGCAGTTGCTAAAAATCACCGAGGAGGATTTATATTATGAAAGAAAAGGTAGTTCTCGCATATTCCGGCGGTCTGGACACGACCGCGATCATTCCGTGGCTGAAGGAAAATTTCGATTATGATGTTGTCTGCTGCTGCATCGATGTCGGCCAGGGAAATGAACTGGATGGCCTGGACGAGCGCGCAAAGCTCTCCGGCGCGTCCAAATTATATATTGAAAACATTGTTGACGAATTTTGCGATGACTTTGTGATGCCCTGCGTCAAAGCCGGTGCTGTATATGAGCACAAATATCTGCTTGGCACCTCCATGGCTCGTCCGGCGATCGCGAAAAAGCTGGTAGAGATCGCCCGCAAGGAAAATGCGGTAGCCATCTGCCACGGAGCAACCGGCAAGGGCAACGACCAGATTCGTTTTGAGCTTGGGATTAAGGCTCTCGCCCCGGATATCAAAATCATCGCTCCCTGGAGAATGACGGATGTGTGGACCATGCAGTCCCGCGAGGACGAAATTGCTTACTGTGAGCAGCACGGCATCCATCTTCCGTTCGCTGCAGATTCCAGCTATAGCCGCGACCGCAACCTCTGGCACATCAGCCACGAGGGTCTGGAGCTCGAGGATCCGGCCAATGAGCCGAACTACGACCATATGCTGGTACTCGGTGTAACGCCGGAAAAGGCTCCGGATCAGGGCGAATACGTGACCATGACCTTTGAGTCCGGTATCCCGAAGACCCTGAATGGCCGCGAAATGAAGGTATCCGAGATTATCAAAGAGCTGAACGCACTTGGCGGCAAGCACGGCATCGGCATCGTCGACATTGTAGAAAACCGTGTCGTCGGCATGAAGTCCCGCGGCGTATATGAGACACCTGGCGGCACAATCCTCATGGCGGCGCATGAGCAGCTTGAGGAACTGATCCTCGACCGTGACACCCTTGAGACAAAGAAGAAGCTTGGCAGCCAGTTCGCGCAGGTCGTTTACGAGGGCAAATGGTTTACCCCGCTGCGTGAGGCGATTCAGGCATTCGTTGATGTGACGCAGCAGGATGTAACCGGAGAGGTGAAGTTTAAACTCTACAAGGGCAACATCATCAAAGCCGGTACGACCTCCCCATACTCTTTGTACAACGAGTCACTGGCTTCCTTTACAACCGGCGATCTGTATGACCACCACGACGCGAGCGGCTTCATCACCCTGTTTGGTCTGCCGCTGAAAGTGCGCGCGATGAGAAAAGCAGAGTTAGAAAACAAAAAATAAATTCGTATGAAAATTTGTGGTTTACAAAAATTAACCCTGTTGGATTTTCCCGGCAAAGTCGCCTGCACCGTATTTCTGGGTGGCTGTGATTTTTGTTGTCCTTTTTGCCATAACAGTGAGTTGATCATCGACTCCTGCAAATATATTCATTCCACCGGAGCTTCTGCTCCGAACAACACTGCTGTCTTGCCGCACAAGACTCTCCCGGAAACTATTCCGATGACGGATTTTTTCTCGTTTCTGGGAAAACGACGCGGTCTGCTCGACGGCGTGGCTGTCACTGGCGGAGAACCCACGCTGCACCGCGACCTGCCGGATTTTCTAAGACAGATTCATGAAATGGGGTTTGCTGTCAAGCTGGATACGAATGGGAATCATCCGGATATGCTTTCCACACTTCTGGAAATGAATCTGGTCGATTACGTAGCCATGGATATCAAAAACGCGCCTTCACGGTACAGTAAGACCATCGGCAAACACGAATTTGATCTTTCCAGCGTCCGCCGCAGTGTTTCTCTTCTGATGCGCGGAACCGTCGACTACGAATTCCGCACCACCGTTGTAGCGGAATTCCACGACGACACAGTTTTTCCTGAGATCGGACAGTGGATTCAGGGCGCAAAACGCTATTTTCTGCAATGCTTTGTCGACCGCGATACCGTTCTGGAAGCCGGACTTCACGCACCCTCAGAAGAAGAGCTGCACCGCTATGCGCAATTGGTGCAGCCATATGTACAGAGCGTAGCGCTGCGCGGGGTATAACCCCGCACGCGCTGCAGGCTTCCCCCACATTTGTGAAGCTTTCCACAGCTTTTTTCACTTACCCTGAAAATCATTTTTTACAATGCCTTTCGTTCCATTTTCTTTCCTGTTACTACATTTTGTATACATTTCCAATTATTCCAACCAGATATTGATTTTATTTTCCATATGTGCTACAATACATTTGCTCGCGCCCAGAACACAGGCAGTCCGGTACCATTCATTCTCATTACCGTCACTGGCAATGCGCGGCAACAGGCGATGCAGGAAAAACGCTATCGTCTGCCTGACTAATCAGTACAATTACCAGTTTTTATATGGGAGGTTTCTATGTACCAGGTAAAAAAACGAGACGGCACCATCGCCGAATTTCATATCAATAAAATCAGTGTGGCAATCACCAAAGCTTTTGACGCCGAGGGAAAGCAGTACCACCCCAGCATCATTGATATGTTGTCCCTGCGCACCACAGCTGATTTTGAAGAGAAAATAAAGGACGGCTACATTTCTGTCGAAGATATCCAGGACAGTGTAGAAAAGGTTCTGTCAGAGGCAGGCTATGCCGATGTAGCCAAATCCTATATTTTATATCGCAAGCAGCGGGAAAAGCTGCGCAACATCAATTCCACCATGCTCAATTACAAAGACCTGGTGGATGACTATCTCCAGATCAATGACTGGCGTGTGAAGGAAAACTCCACAGTCACCTATTCCGTGGGCGGGCTGATTTTGTCCAATTCCGGCGCCATCACGGCCAATTACTGGCTGAGCGAGGTCTATGACAAAGAAATCGCTGACGCACACCGTTCTGCGGAGATTCACCTGCACGACCTGTCCATGCTGACCGGTTACTGCGCGGGATGGAGTCTCAAGCAGCTCATTCAGGAAGGGCTCGGCGGGGTTCCCGGAAAAATTACCTCTTCCCCCGCGAGCCACCTGAGTACGCTGTGCAACCAGATGGTGAATTTCCTCGGTATCATGCAGAATGAATGGGCCGGTGCGCAGGCATTCTCTTCTTTTGATACCTATCTGGCGCCCTTTGTACGCACCGATCATCTGACGCAAAAGGAAGTCAAGCAGTGCGTACAGTCCTTTGTCTATGGAGTAAATACGCCTTCGCGCTGGGGTACGCAGGCACCTTTCTCGAATATCACACTGGACTGGACCGTCCCGAATGACTTGAAGAATCTGCCCGCAATTGTCGGCGGCAAAGAGCAGGATTTCACCTACAGCGACTGCCAGAAGGAAATGGACATGATCAACAAGGCCTTTATTGAGATCATGATCGAGGGCGACGCCAATGGCCGTGGATTCCAGTATCCGATCCCGACCTACTCCATTACGAAAGATTTTGACTGGAGCGAGACAGAGAATAACCGACTCCTCTTTGAAATGACAGCGAAATACGGAACTCCGTATTTTTCCAACTATATTAACTCCGACATGGAGCCGAGCGATGTTCGCTCCATGTGCTGCCGTCTGCGCCTGGATCTGCGCGAGCTGCGCAAAAAATCCGGCGGCTTCTTCGGCTCCGGCGAATCAACCGGCTCCGTCGGTGTCGTCACCATCAACCTGCCACGCATCGCCTATCTGGCTGCAGACGAAGCGGATTTCTACGCCCGTCTGGATCGGCTGATGGACATTGCCGCGCGCAGCCTGAAGACCAAACGCACGGTCATCACAAAGCTTCTGGATGCCGGGCTTTATCCTTATACCAAACGCTACCTTGGCAGCTTTGACAACCACTTTTCCACCATCGGCCTCATCGGCATGAACGAGGCCGGGCTGAACGCAAAGTGGCTGCGCCAGGATCTGACTCACCCGAAGACACAAGCCTTTGCCAAAGATGTACTGAACCATATGCGCACCCGTCTGTCCGACTATCAGGAGCAGTACGGCGACCTGTACAACCTGGAAGCGACGCCCGCGGAGTCGACCACCTATCGCTTTGCAAAGCACGATAAGGAAGAATTTCCGGACATCATCACCGCGAACGAGAATGGCACGCCATATTATACCAATTCCAGCCACCTTCCGGTCGGCTATACGGAAGACATTTTCTCAGCTCTGGACGTGCAGGACGAGCTGCAGACGCTCTACACCTCCGGCACGGTGTTCCACGCGTTCCTTGGCGAAAAGCTGCCAACCTGGAAGTCCGCTGCCGCTCTGGTTCGCAAGATTGCGGAAAACTATAAGCTTCCTTACTACACCATCAGCCCGACCTACTCCGTATGCAGCGAACACGGTTACCTTTCCGGTGAGGTTTACACCTGCCCGCACTGCGGCAAAAAAACCGAGGTCTACAGCCGCATCACCGGCTACTATCGTCCGGTACAGAACTGGAATGATGGAAAATCGCAGGAATTCAAAGACCGCAAGACCTACAACATTGGCACTTCGCGGCTGGAGAGAAAGGCAACTGAGCAGTCAGATTCTTCGGTGACTGCATCCGGTGCGGCTGACACTGCTACTGCTGCATCTGCTGATTCCGTCAAAGCCATAACAGCAACGAAAGATACCGACTCAAAAACAAACGCAGTCGAAAATACCACTGCAACTGCATCCAGTGCCCCGGCAGCAGAAGCACAAATTCCCAAGACGCTGCTTTTCGTCAGCTCCTCCTGCCCGAACTGCAAAGCGGCTATTTCCCTGTTGGATCAGAATGCCGTTTCCTATGTAAAGCTGACCGCCGATGACAACATCACGCTGGTCAACAAATATGGCGTTCGGCAGGCGCCGACGCTAGTGCTGGTGCATGGAGACAGTTTTGAGAGATACAAAGGATTATCCGATATAAATGGTTATCTGATGACAAAAAAGGCGTAAAATGAGCGCGATATACTGGAAGAAAAAATGTAGCTGTTCCGAACTGCTACGAAAAATTATTTGAGGTGATATTATGGCACATGATAAATATATGGCGTCGAACTGGCTTTACTGCCCGAAATGCGGCCTGCTCCAGGCCGGCCCTCTTGCGCGTACCTGGACCTGCCCGCACTGCGGCCATACAGAATGCAAAGAAATTGATTCTTCTTACGGCATCACAAGCGCCAAACGGGAAGAATTCCAGAAGAAACAGACCAATGGCGAGATTACAGAGGAACAGTTCTTCCACCAGTGGGAGGACTACTGCCAGCCTTTCATCGACGAGGTGGTAAAAAAAGATCCAGCTTTTGACTGGGACTCTTATCGCACCACCTCGATCTATGAAGAGGAAAACCGGCGGCTCATGGGTCAGAACCCCTCGATGCCGCCGGTCATCCGCTGCCCCTGGTGCAGTTCCTACAACACGCAGAAAATACGCAAGAAGCTTTTTGCAAAAAAAGACAAAACCAATAAATATCACTGTGAGCAGTGCGGGAAAGACTTCTAGCAGGTAGCTCCGCCCTTCACAGTCTTTTCCAAAATGGCTTTCTTATCAATCTTACCCTCCAGCAGCTTTTCGCTGACTACGTCAAAACCAAGTCTGGTGACGGTGTCAGCGAAACGCTCTCCGGTCTGCCCCTCGTCACGGAACAACAGGATCGCTTTTTCAACGACATCCACCACTTCTTCCTCTGAGGTGAAAATCCGCGGCAGCGGCTCGCCGTGCGCGATCTTCTTGCCCCAGCGCCCGCCGATGTATACGCGGTACCCATCCTGATATTCCAATGCGCCAAATACACATTTATCCTTGCAGCGACCGCAGTTGTTGCAGACATTCGGATCAATCTGAATCTTGCCATCCACCACTTTCGCATGATGAATCGGACAGGAAGCCTCCACTTTGCACTTCTTACATCCCCGGCATTTGCTGTAGTCCACCATCGGAACCCTCTGACCAACAATGCCCAGGTCATTCAAATTCGGCTTCACACAGTTATTCGGACATCCGCCAACCGCAATCTTAAACTTATGCGGCAGCGTCACACCATGATAGCCCACATAAAACTTCTCATGTAAACGCTCTGACAACCCAAACGTATCGATCAGACCATACTGACAGGTCGTACCCTTACAGGAGACAACCGGGCGCACCAGAGAGCCGGTTCCGCCAGTGGAAAGCCCATGCTCGCTCAGAAAGTCAAACAGCGGCTGAATATTCGCGTACTTCACGCCCTGAATCTCCAGCGTCAGACGAGTCGTCATCGTCACCTCGCCTGAGCCAAAACGCTCTGCGGCTTCCGCGATCACACGGTGCTCCTCGGAAGTAATTTTTCCATTGCGCGTAATCACGCGGACGTTAAACACATCCGGATAGCGCTTATCCTGCAGACAGCCAAGCCCTTTTACACGCTTAATCTCTTCCGGCGGCAGCGTACCGGTGAATTCCACCTTTACGGTATTTACAAACGCTCCGCCTTCCAGTGCACGCGTATTCGTATACCCCAAGGCTTTCAGACGGTTCTGGAGGAAATAACCCCTCTTGCCTTTCGCACAGACCAGAAGCAGCTTCGCATCCTTTGCAATGCCTTCAAGTCCTTTGACAGACGCACCCGTTTCACGAACAGAGCTGGCGACTTCTGAGAGATTGACCCACTTCGCGCCTGGAATTGTCGGCGCCGGATGAACATCGATCACCTGATACCCTTTCGCTTTTCCGGCCGCATACTCTGCCGGTGTAAAGCTCTCATATTCTCCATTGATCTTATTTTCCAAAATATAGCAGGCCTGCACAAACGGATGAATGGCCGTCGAAAACGGCGGCGCGTACGCAAAGTCAAGCGTATCAAAATCTTCCAGCTTCATTCCAGCGGAAATACCGGTCACCGCGATGTCTACCATCTTATCCACTGCTCCCGCTCCCAGCACCTGAATGCCCAGCAGCGCGTGAGTCGTTTTGTCCGCGATCAGCTTCGTAACAAAGGTAGATGCGCCAGGATAATAATGCGCTTTGTCGTCCGTGACACAGGTAGCTGCAATGACATCATATCCCGCCTCTGCTGCCTGTGCTTCTGTAAGTCCTGTCCGCCCTGCGTTCAGATCTTCCGCCAGTCTCACCACACCGGTGCCAAGGCAGCCGCCATACGCTACCTGCGAACCGGTCAGATTCTTCGCCAGCGCGCGTCCAGTTAGATTAGCAGTAGAGCCCATCGCAGACCACTGTGCTTTTCCGGTCAGACGGTTATAAACCTGCGCACAGTCACCTACTGCGTAAATATCCTCCTTATTTGTCCGCTGATATTGATCTACAACAATCGTTCCGCGGTTTCTCTCAATCCCGGAATCGGCAAGAAATTCTGTTGCCGGGCGGACGCCGATCGCCAATACAACCAGATCCCCCTCAAAGCTGCCAACACTCGTTCGCACGCCCGAAGCTTTCTCCTGTCCCAGTACCTCCTCGATTCCGGCACCGGTAACAATACGCATTCCCTTCTCCTGCAGCTTCCGGCGTATGTAAGCAGCCATCTCCTGATCAAAAAGATTGGGCATCACCTGAGACGCCATATCTACAACGGTAACTCTTAGTCCCTTTGCCATCAGGTTTTCCGCAGTCTCCAGCCCGATAAACCCGGCTCCCACAACCACCGCGCTGCGGCAGCCATTTTTGTCCACATAATCACGAAGACCAATCGCGTCGTCCGGGCTGCGCATCGTAAATACTCCCGGCAACTCCCGGCCTGGCACATTCGGCACAAAAGGTACCGCACCGGTAGCAATCACCAGCTTATCATACGATACCGTCTCTCCATTTGCGAAAGCGACCGTCTTCTCATCAGCATTTACCGAAACCGCCTCCATCCCGGTACGCACCTTTACACCAGTCAGCCCTGTAAAGCTCGACGGCGTATTGACAATCAGCTCCTCCCGCGTTTCGATACTGCCGCCTACATAATAAGGCAGGCCGCATCCCGCGTAGGAGATGTCCTCGCTCTTCGTGTAAATCGTAACATTCGCGCCGCGGTCCTCGCGCATCAGCTTCGCGGCGGTCTTTGTTCCGGCGGCTACACCGCCAATCACTACAACGTTCATCCTTCCGACTCCTTTTTCTGCTGTAAGTCATTATGCAGCAATTTTCATTGCATCACAATACGTAAAAGTTCGTCTGATATCCAGGCACTCAGTCACGCAAGTTCTCCACAAGCCTGTCGATTGACGACGCTTTTACAGTTAACTAACAGCTTGATTATATACCTTCTCTATGATAAAATCCATTTAACAATCTTTATTTATCAATTAGATATTATTATCAAAGGAGCACACCATGCTGGATTATCGGATCGAGACCTTTCTGACCTTATGCGAATGCGGAAGCTATCATCAGGCTGCTGAGATTCTGCATCTTACTCAGCCCGCCATCACACAGCAGATCCACCACCTGGAAGCCGAATACGGATGCAAGCTGTTCCGCTACGCGAATCGAAAACTCGAAAAGACAGAGGCCGCCATCCTGCTCGAAACATACGCCCGCGCAGTGCGTCAGCAGGAACAAAGCCTGCGTGAAAGGCTCCACAAACAGGATTCTGCGTGTTATCTGCGAATCGGCGCCACAAAAACCATCGGCGACTATGTCCTGACCGAATATCTTCATCATTTCCTGGATGATTCAAATCACTCTCTGGAATATCTCGTGGACAATACGGATCATCTTCTGCGTGAACTGGAAGAAAATCGGCTGGATTTCGCAGTAATCGAAGGTTTTTTCGACAAAGAACACTTCGACTCCATTCTTTTCTGCAGAGAGCCTTTTGTCGGAATTTGCCACAAAAGGCATCCTTTTGCGGGCAAAACGGTCTCCATCGAAGAACTGCTCAGTGAAACGATCATCCACCGTGAGGCTGGTTCTGGCACACGCGCTATCCTTGAGCAGGAGCTGAGAAGCTACAACGAGTCGCTAAACCGTTTCAAGCACCGTATCTGCATCTCCAGCTTCAAAGTAATCCTCGACCTGGTTCGCGAAGGATACGGCATTTCCTTTGTATACAATGTACTCGCGGATAACGATCCTACGCTTGGCAAATTCTATCTGCAGGGCGGACAGATGGTTCGTGAATTCAACATCGTCTATCTGAAAGGTACTGAACAAAGCGAAAAAATCCAATGGTTTTTCGGGAATACGACCTTCTGATTTAAGATACGATCTTCTGATTCAGACCCGCTTTTCCGTATTCTCTCCACGAATTTTTTTCCTAAGCGCACTTTTCTGATATAGCTACGTCGTATTCCATCATTCTTGTCTGAAGGCACGGTACATCCGCACTGCAGCTTTCCTCCAGAATCAATTCCACTTCTGTCTTCTGTGCCTCGCTGTAATCCACGGCTGACAGACAAAAACTGTACGCATGAAAAATATCCCCATATTTTTCCTTCTGCCGCGGCGCTTCCTCCTGTAGAATCAACATATCTTCCATGGGAGTATGGAATAACCAGCTTAAGGCGAAAAAGTTATTCAGTGTAGGTAAACTTTTTCCATTAAACCATTCATAAACAGCCTGGTTCGAGGCCAGGCCAAGGCTATGCTGTATTTTCTGTACAGAAATCCCCTTTTCACGACTCAGATACCGCAGTCGCTTCCCCGTCCCCACAGTATCAATCTGCGGATACCCACTCCCTTTCACAGCCATCGTCCACGCTCCTGTCTAATCCCCAGGCATTACCTTCACGCCATAAAACCTGTTTGCAGCCATGAATCTCGCAATGGCCACCTTCCGCAACCATGAATCTCACAATCCTGATCTCATTTTCGCCCTCTATAACGAAATCCATATTCTTCTTTTAATCGTTCCCATATCTCAAACGCAACCGGACAGACACTCACCACATCCAGCACACTGTACAGACTGCCCCATCGGTCTGGCTGATCCGTATAAGGGAAATTCTTACAATTCTCCGGCTTGCAATCTCCCAAAATGCACTCTCCCTTTTCATTTAAAAAGTCACAGGGAATATGCAGGGTCTCATAATTTCCCTCCCAGTCGGCTTCCGGTTTCAGATACTGTCTGATGAACCCCTGTACGCTCCGTCCGAGCTTCGCCGCATCCTGACACAGATCCTCCTCAGGGATCGTCCCCGCATACTTCGTACAACAGTTGCGGCACTTGCTGCAATCATAGCTTCGAAACAATTTCTTATGTAATGCAAGAAACTGCTTATCCAGTTTCTCTTCATCCGCATGTATCTTCAAATAGGTGCGGAACGCCAGATTCTCGTTTTCCTTTTTCTTCGCCTGAAATTCCACTTCCCTCGGCTGTAACATAATATCACCCCTTCGCTCAGAACCGGCAGCAACAACTGTTCGCATCTCTTTTATGAATATATTATATACTATTACTATACTTTTATCAAGTTATTTTTTTAATCTTCTCAATTAATTCCATATCCGCAGGAAGCCACTCCACACTATACAGTTCTTCTTTCGACAGCCATCTTGCAGCCTCATGCTCTCTAAGCACCAGATCTCCCGAAACAACCTCCGCCCAAAAACAATCCATTGACAAATGAAACGCAGGATAATCATACTCGATCCTCGCAATCCGCTCTCCCACTTTTATAACTGTTTCCAATTCCTCCTGTATCTCACGCACAAGAGCTTCCTGTGAAGTTTCTCCCGGCTCAATCTTTCCGCCCGGAAATTCCCAGCCATCTTTAAATTCGCCGTATCCACGCTGAGTAGCAAATATTTTGTTTTCATGCCGGATGACTGCAGCCACTACATTTATAGTCTTCATCTTCATCCTTTCCTGTTCTGCTATCTTTCATTGCTTAAATCTACCTCTATTCCAATTCCATCAGTTCTTTCAGTCTCTCCAGCACATGCCCCAACACATAATAGGTCGTCTCATAACGCAAAAAATCCAGCGTGTTTTCATCCCACATGAATTTCAGACTCGCCGGAAATTCATCGTCCGACTCCCAGAACTGCAGCATCAGCGGCAGAAATGGAAACGGGTGCAGCAGATAAGACACATCTCCAATCTTCTGCTTTTCCCCATTTTCCCCACCCAGAATCTCACAGGCCTTTCTAAGCTCCGGCAGCCTTCCGTCAAAATATTCCGCGTATTTTCCATACAGATCATTTCCAAGACCAGATGAGCGAACCGTTCCTTTCAGGTCGTTGACTTTCACAAACTGTCCAGACAGACGGCAGCCTTCTTTCGAATCACACAGCACATCACAGATAGCAAGCACTTCGTTAAAGCCCGCATGCTCCACATGATTGAATCCGTCCGTTGTCCATTCCGTTCGGCCGGAACTGCGATTAATACGATAATCCCGTCCTACAAACTCTATGTACAGATACTGCTCGTCATATTTCAATTGAAATTTTTCAATCATATTCTCCTGATCATAATTCAGGAACCTCCGCTCCGCATTATCTCTTGTGATGTTATAATTAGATGCTGCCATGTTTATCGACCTTTCCCTTCGGGCGTATCCGCTTTTTTCCGTCCTTTTTATCAGTAATCTGTTTCCGTTTGATTTCATTTGGTCTCAGCTGTCCAATATCTATGGTCTGCTCAGACTGCTGTTATCATTTTGCCGTCAAGAACTCGTCCTGCGTCTATTATATGTGGCATCGTATTCGGTGTCAATTTCTTTTCCCTTTTATATACAATTATAAGCCAAAAATTATCGATAAACATTAAAAAAGTATTGACAAACATTATTGTCTAGTGTATACTACAGCATAAGTTAACGATAAACATTAATTTTTTAATGAAAAGGAGCTATATCATGAACACTAATATTGAGCTGGAAAAAATGAAGAAATGGGGACAAGCGCTAGACAAAATAGCTCAAATCGCCGGTAAAATAATGTATGTGTTTTGTATCCTTGCAGGAGTACTGATTTTAGTAAATATGTTCGGCTTTTTTAATTCTACGGAGCTAACTGTAGCCCTGACTTGCTTTGGCCATACCATTAACTTTCAAGAGCTCTCACATCCTTTGCAAATCACAGTAAGTTTATTACTGATTGCCATGCTGGTCATAACATGTATCATGGTTAGAGAATTAGTTCATGCGTTAAGAAGTGTATTCCAATCAATAGCAAATGGCAGACCATTTGAAGATAGCACTATTAAGGGTTTTCGCAAAGCAGCTCTTTGGATTGCAATTATTAGTGTAGGCAATGGAAAAATCTGGGGACTTATTATTGCCGCACTATGTCTGTTTCTCTCATATGTATTTCACTATGGAATGCTTTTGCAACAAGAATCAGATGAAACATTATAAGGAGATGATTTACACATGGGGAAAATAATATTGCGGCTGGATCGCGTTATGGCGGACAGAAAAATGTCACTAAAAGAATTGTCCTCTATCGTTGGAGTATCAAATGTGAACTTATCCAAAATAAAAACAGGTAAAATAAGTGCAATACGATTTTCGACATTAGAAGCTATTTGCGATGCGTTAGACTGCCAGCCAGGAGATATTTTGGAATATAAGAAAGACGAGGAGTAGAACATGAAACGAGTTCTAAAAATAGCCCTACAGATTTTGGCAATTCTATTATTTGTGATACTTTGTCAATTACCAGGTGGCATTTGGGTAGACTCGTGGGAGATAAATAAGATCGCTCTTCCGCTGCACTACTTTGTTGCTTCAATCATATATTTTGTACTGTTCTCCCTTGGATTTAAATATATCAAGAATCATTTTTTCAAGGATATTAAAATTTATGGATTGAATGAATTGAAAATACACAGGAGCTATCTCCAATACGGTATAGCAGAATTAATTTTGTTCTATGCAGGTGCTATGAGCGGTCTCGGAAACCTGATGAACAATTAAAACAATTCCGAAAAATGAGAGGTTTTGTGTCATTTTGAGACGATGGGGCAACTCATAAAAGAGAGGAGACGGATGCTGACGATGAGACTGAAGTGAGAAGGGCATGCTTCTTAGACCCTCTGAAATCAGAAGATCTGAGGGAAGGCTCTGATATGAGAAGCCAGTAGCCTATATTATATATAGAAGAAAGCTATTGCTGTCATACGGCACTTGCCGTCTGGAGCTGCTTATAGCGGGCATCCAGATGGATGCAGATTCCAATCATGGTTGTCATGAAAGAATAATGCTCCTTTGTGTGTATGAACATGCGGTGCAGACTGTAATCATTGAGGATGCGGTTATTTATCCGCTCAGTGGCAGTGCGCTGGCTATAGATATTTTTATAGGCCTCTGTGCCGCGGGGAACATCCGTATACAGGCGGATATCCCAGTCTGCTCTTGTCTTGATGACGCGACCAAATTTGGAATCCGTGCAGCTGTTTTTGCACTTGGAACAATGCTCTTTCCCATAGGGACAGCGCCACATAAGATAGCCGCTGGACCTGTCATAACCATTTGGTTTCATGCGCAGTTTTTCCTGGCATAAGGGCGTCCCGTCTTTATCAATGGTTATGGTATCAGGAATTGTTTTGGGCCGGCCGCAGTTGTTGTTTAGGTCAATGAACGCCCGGATACCCCTGTTTTTAAGGAGCCGATAGGCAGGGTAATTATCCATTGCGGAATCCAGGCACATATCCATAATGGAGAGAGCAGGCATATGTTTTTCCAGTTCATGGAAAGCGACAAGGAAATTGACTGAATCATGGCGTCTTGCGCTGGTAAAACGCAGGAGCAGCGGTATGTCTGTCCTGAGTTTTGCGTTATAACAGGACAGTTGAAATAAGGTGTAGCCGAAGTAATGTTTATCGAGGTCGCTATCCCAGCCCCAGGAAGCATCGGGATCGGAGAAGTGCCTTCGGTTTTCCGGAGAACCATCCCTGAGACGACCACGCGGAGAAGCATGGGTATGTACGGCAGTGCCGTCACCGGAAACGGTAAGGGAATCTTTGGGAATAAGGCCGCAATCAATAGAGGGCAGGACAGCGACATAGTAAAAGAACTGCTGGAGACGCTCTTCAAAGTTAAAAGGGATATCCTTCCCGGCGAGGAGCCGTTTTTCAATAGATTCGGTAATTTTGGGCTTCCTTTCCTGGGCTTTCTGTTTTTTCCCTTTTGGCTTGTCAGGCTTTTTGCTGTTCCAGGAAGAGGGAAGCAGCTTATCGCGGGCATATAAATCGGTTGCTGGCGCAGCCCATAGCCTGTTCATAAAGTCAAAGTAGGAGCCAAGAGGCGGAAGGGAATCGAGCGTACAGCCGATGAGGGTGGCAAGGACGCGATCATTCCTGAGCCTGTCCACCCAAAGGGAAAGGGATGGCTTGGCGAGACCTTCCGAACATAAAAGGAAGAAAAGGACAAAAGACCTTAAGATTTGCGGTTGGTTCTTAGCGGGTCTGCCGGTGGCAGAGAAAAAGGGCAGAAGGAACTCCATGGCCTTATCGGTATCGAAGAGCTGGAGTTTCTGCCAGGCTTTCCAAAGTTCCGTATGAAGCCGGTTCTTTTCTGAGGAATCGAAATGGACTTTGGATTCGGTGAGAAAGTACTTGTAATCATGGGTGGACTGCCAGTACTTGATCATAGTGCGTTACCTCCTTGTGATTGTTTGGTGTCGCGCGCGGCGCGGCTTTCTTAATCACAAGGGCGCCTTTAGTGGCCTGGGTTTGGCCACTAAAGGCCCCGCACAATTTTGTGTAAATGCTGTAT
>JAJPWX010000071.1 GCA_021205755.1 Lachnospiraceae bacterium
GTATATTATCAAGCGAATTCTGATGGTTATCGTCATCATGATCGCTGCGGCTTTTGTCATTTTTACGATCCTGTATTTCACACCCGGCGATCCGGCGCGAAATCAGCTGGGCCCGACTGCGACGGCTGCCGATGTGGAAAACTTAAGAGCCGTGCTTGGCCTGGATAAATCGTATCTGGCGCAGCTCGCCAGTTTCATGTCTGATACCTTTTTACATCTGGATCTGGGCACATCCTGGACCTACAATGTGCCGGTGATGCAGGAATTGCTGAACCGTCTTCCTTATACCGTATTTATTGGTCTGACGGCGATGATCCTGAATGTCGCGGTGGGCCTTTCTCTTGGTATTTTTGCGGCGACACATGAGGGACGCTGGCAGGATTCTGTGTCCATGGTGATCGCAATGGTCTTTATCTCAATCCCAGACTTCTGGCTGGCACTGATGATGATTGTGTTATTTGCGCAGAGGCTGGGTTGGCTGCCCGCGTATGGAGTAGACAGCTGGAAGAGCTTTATCATGCCGATTATCGTGATGTCTCTTCCGGGTATCGCGGTGAATGCCCGCCAGACCCGTTCCTCCATGCTGGAGGTGTTCCGGGCGGATTACATTACGACCGCTCGTGCGAAAGGCCAGGCGGAAGGCGTGGTCGTGCGCCGGCATATGCTGCCGAACGCCCTGATGCCGATCATCACCTCACTGGGCACCGGCTTTTCAAGTATCGTAGCGGGTGGCGCGGTTATTGAATCTGTGTTTTCTATTCCGGGCGTCGGACTTTACATGCTGACCGGCATTAATTCCCGAGACTATCCGATTGTGCGGGGCTGCGTGGTATTCTTCGCGCTGTTTACCTCCATTGCCATGCTGGTGGTGGACCTGGCTTACGCATTTGTCGATCCCCGGATCAAGGCGCAGTATTCCTCTTCCGGCAAGCTGGCCGGGAAGAAGAAAGGGAAGGAGGAATGAGCAGATGGCTGCAAAGGAAGCTGTGGCAAAACCTGAAAAAATAAAGAAAAAATCCATGCTGGCAGAGACACTTGAGCGCACGGTAAAAGCCCCCAGCGCGAAGCTGGGCGCCATCCTGTTTGTCGTTATTGTCCTGTTTTGCCTGATCGGACCGTTCCTCTCACCTTATACTTATGATCAATTTGACCTGATGAACATCAAAGCGCTTCCGAGCCTCGCGCATCCGTTTGGGACAGATGCGCTCGGGCGTGACATTCTGACCCGTCTGATGGTCGGCGGACGTTATTCTCTGGCGCTGGGGATTCTGACGGCTCTTCTGGGAAGTGTGGTCGGCGTCCTTCTGGGATCCTTGGCGGGTTATTTCGGCGGAATTGTCGAGACGGTTATCATGCGTCTGATGGATATCTGGTCCGCGATTCCGAGCATGCTTTTGTGTCTGCTGATTTCTGCAGCGCTGGGAAGCGGTTTTACCAATACAATTATTGCGCTGGCAATCGGAAGTGTTCCCGGCAATGTACGGATGCAGCGTGCGCAGATTCTGCGTGAGAGGAATAAGGAATATCTGGAGGCAGCGGAATCGATCAACTGCCCGAAGAGCAAGATTATGTTTAAGCATCTGCTGCCGAATGTCATCGCTCCGACGATTGTCACGGCGACGATGACGATTGGCCAGACGATTACGATGGCGGCGACGCTCTCTTACATCGGCCTGGGCATTCAGCCGCCGACACCGGAGTGGGGCGCCATGCTCGCAGACGGCAAAGCGGATATCCTCTATTATCCTCATATTATTCTGTTCCCCGGCCTGATCATCGCTCTGACGGTGCTGGCTATTAACCTGTTGGGCGACGGTCTCCGCGATGCGCTGGATCCGAAGCTCAGAAGCTGATAAAGGAGGAATTTGTCATGACAGAACAGAAAGAGCGGACATTCCTCTCGGTAAAAGATATAGAAGTTGTATATACCTCCGGAAAAAAGATTGTCCATGCGGTAAACGGTGTCTCCTTTGACATGGAAAAGGGTGAGGCGCTGGGATTGGTAGGCGAGACTGGCGCGGGCAAAACGACGATCGCGCGGTCGATCCTGCGGATTCTTCCTGATCCTCCCGCGATTTTTAAGGGCGGTACGATCGAACTGGAGGGCGTAAACCTGATGGAACTGTCGGAGGAAGAAATGCTGAAGGTCCGCGGCGATAAAATCGCCATGATTTTCCAGGATCCCATGACAGCACTGAATCCCCTGATGACAGTCGGCGATCAGATTCTGGAGGTGCTGGAGCTTCATAATAAAGGAGTCAGTAAGCAGGAGCTGGTGAAACGTGCGCAGGATATGCTGGAGATGGTAAACATCCCCAGAGAGCGCTATACGGAATACCCGCATCAGTTTTCCGGCGGTATGAAGCAGCGTGTAGTGATTGCTATGGCGCTGGCCTGCGACCCGGCACTGCTTCTGGCAGACGAGCCGACGACCGCACTGGATGTGACAATCCAGGCGCAGGTGCTGGATCTGATCCGTGAGCTGCGTGAAAAATATCAGACTTCCATGATCCTGATCACACATGATCTGGGCGTCGTGGCGGAGACCTGTGACAAGGTGGCGGTGATTTACGCCGGTGAGCTGGTGGAATATGGTACGAAGGAAGCGATCTTCCGGCATCCGACGCATCCGTATACGATCGGACTGTTTCATTCTCTTCCGGATATTCATGTGCGCACCTCACGCCTGGAACCGATCGCGGGAATGCCGCCAGATCCCACAGATCTTCCGGAAGGCTGTGCGTTCGCGCCCCGCTGTAAATATGCGCAGGAAGGCTGTAAGGCACATCCTGTACTGAAAGAAATTGCACCGGGTCATTTCGTGCGCTGCTGCCAGAGAGAATCGGAGGTGTAAGGCATGGGAAATCTGATTGAAGTCAAAAATCTGAAGAAATATTTTAAGGTTCCCGCCGGGATGAATCACGCAGTGGACGATGTGTCCTTTACGATCTCAAAGGGAGAGACCCTGGGAGTGGTAGGAGAGTCCGGCTGCGGAAAATCCACTCTGGGCAGAGCGGTCATCCGCCTTCATGAGGCGACGGACGGCCAGGTATTGCTAAACGGTGAGGATATCACTCATGTGCAGGGGAAAAAGCTGAAGAAAGTTCGGGAAAAGATGCAGATTATCTTCCAGGATCCCTACTCTTCTCTGAACCCGCGTATGACGATTGAAGAGACGGTGCGGGAGCCGCTGCAATATTCCGGACGCTTTCAGAAGTCGCAGCTGGAGGAGGAAACGAACCGCCTGATGGATCTGGTAGGCATTGACCAGCGGCTGCGGGCGAGCTATCCGCATGAGCTGGACGGAGGCCGCAGGCAGCGTGTCGGCATCGCGCGCGCCCTGGCGCTGAATCCGGAGTTTATCGTCTGTGATGAGCCGGTGTCTGCGCTGGACGTTTCGATCCAGGCACAGGTGCTGAACCTGCTGATGGATCTGCAGGAGCAGATGGGTATGGCCTATATGTTTATCACACATGACCTGTCTGTCGTGCGGCATATTTCTACGAACATCTGTGTGATGTACCTGGGGCAGCTGGTAGAAAAAGCTTCCGCGGACGATCTGTTCCGCGAAACGCTGCATCCGTACACGAAAGCATTGCTTTCGGCGATTCCGTCAGCGGATCTGGATCATCCGATGCAGCGAATCCAGCTGACCGGCGAGATTACCTCCCCGATCAATCCGAAGCCCGGCTGCCGTTTTGCGGCTCGCTGTCCATACGCGACGGAGGCCTGCCATCAGCCGCAGAAGCTGGAGGAAGTCGAGCCTGGACATTTTGTGTCGTGCTGCAGGGTACGTGAGATAAATTAAATAAGGAGGGCCTCGATATGCGAATTGCCTTATGGCAATGCCGTGGTATCAGGTGTTTGAACTCTGACATTAAAATGAAAGGAAGGATCCTGTATGAGCGAAAATATGGTGTTTTATGGCGGGAAAAAGGAATCCGACATCAAAAAGCCGGATGGAAAAACCCTGGATTTCCACAGCCGCAAATACCACAGCTATTTTGAAGGCTACACAGAGGTGCAGAAGGTACTGCCCAACGGAAAGACGAAGATTGAGCATGTGTATACAGATACTTATCGCATACAGGATCTGTCCGGCCGTCAGAGAATCGGGCTGCGCGCGGCTTATATCCTTCTGTTTGCGGCTGCCGTAGCCCTGTTTGTGGCGGGAGCGCTGGAAAGTGTGGGCAGTAATACCACTGTTTACGTGACAGCTGCGGAGGTGGTTTCTCTGGTGGGGCTGTTCTGGATTCTGTGCACGCTGGTCAATTATCTGACAGCGCCGCGTAAGCTGACCATTTATGAGTATCGTACAACCAGCGTTTCCATCCGGCACTCTGCGGTAACGGCGGCGGCAGGACTGTTTGCGGCATCTGTCTTGACAGTTGTTTATCTGCTGCTGCATCTGGACGCTGCTGCGATGGCAGAATTTCGCTGCGCTTTATGCCTGCTGCTATCCGCTGCGGCAAGCCTTGGTATCTTTGCCCTGGAGCGGAAGGTTTCCTACAGGGAGGAAGAAAGTAAAGAGGCCGAACCCGCTGGCGGGTTTAAAATCTGCTGAAAGCTATGTACAACTGAGGCGACAAATGAATTTATAATTTTTTCCCCCGTAACTGTGAAAGTACGGAACAGTTACGGCATGACTTGATACGGGAGGATCTTATGCTGCAATATGACTCTAATACAAAACAAATAACCGGCACTACCGGCGGATATCGTTCGGATGGCCTGTTGATTCGAGATATTTATGTGCATCTGGGTTTTATCATGAAAGGGATGCACTGCATGCTTTACGAACCAGTAGTATCGACAGAAAAAAGCCGGATCGGCATCATCGCGATCCATTCCGATGATGATTACAGTCTGATCCATCTGGGCGGCGAGCTGGCAAAGAGAGGCTATCGCGTGTTATGCGGGCAGGTAAGCGATGCTCACGCGACACTGGATGCAAAAATGCTGGATATCCGGGATGCGGTGGAATTCATGCGTGCGTATCCGGGTATTGAAAAGGTGATTTTGATGGGACACAGCGGCGGCGCGACTCTGATGAGCGCTTACCAGGCCGCCGCAGAAAACGGCCCCGAACTGTTTCAGAGAGACAATTATCTGATTAAATGCTCCATTACTGAAAAATTGCCTGCCGCGGACGGCATTATGACACTGGATTCCAATTGGGGCAATGGCGCGATGACTCTGTTTAGCATTGACCCGGCAGTCATCGAGGAAGGCAATGGCATGAAGTTGGATCCGGAGTTGGACGTTTTTAACCCGGCGAATGGCTATGACCCGGAGGGTTCCACCTACAGCGAGAGCTTTCTGAAAAAGTTTTTTGCTGCGCAGGCGGAGCGGAATAACGCGATTATCCGGCGGGCACTCGACCGCCTGGAAGCCATTGAGAGCGGAAAAGGAAATTATGTGGATGATGAGCCGTTTAATGTCACTGCGGCTGTCCAGATCAAGCCCTGCAACAAGCTGTTTCCGGAAGACCTGCGTCTGCTCTCTCATACGAAGCAGGAGTACAAACTGCTTCATAAGGACGGAAGTACTACCTTTGAAATAATCCGCAGCCTGCGGCGTCCGCTTGGCGGCCGTTCCATGACGCCGTCCAGCCAGGCCTGCATCATGGACACGGTGCGTTCTTATCTGACCAACCGTGCGGTGATGGCCGGAGAGGATTACTGTGTGAATGAGGACGGGGCAGAAGGCATTTTATATGAGAATACCTACAGCTGCACCCCAGGCAACATTCGCTATATCAAGGCACCGCTGCTTGTCATGGGCATGACGGGCGGGTATGAGTATCTTGCTTCCGAAACTGTTTATCATAATGCGGCCAGCGAAGATAAATCCATCGCATTTATGGAAGGCGCAGGCCATAATTTTGATAATGAAGGAAGAACGGAATTTGGTGATACGGAAAAGGTTATCTTTGATTATCTGGATGAATGGCTCGGAAAACCGGGGCGGTTCCTGTAGGAAGGATGACAAATTATGCAGACATTAAAAGGCCGCACTTGTGTGTTCGCGGGTGCTACGGCGGGCGATGGAGTGGCGGCGGTAAAGCTGCTCTGTGCCGGCGGGATGAATGTAATTATGATGACGCATATGGCAGAGCGCGCGCAGAAGCTGGTCGATGAGATCAATGATATGCAGCTGCCGGGGCGCTGTATCGCAGTGGGCGCCTTAGAGAGCGGGCCTGCCGAGGAAGACCCGTCTACCTATGAGCGGATTGCCCGGGAATTTGGCTCTGTGGATGTACTGATCGCGAATACCGGAGCGACCGGGCGCGATGTACCGATGGAAGAAGTCGCACCGTCTGATCTGATGCACAGCATCGAACATCTGGTGGGCGGAGCTTATGGAATGCTGCACGCCGCACTTCCTTTCCTGAGACGGAGCCGTGCCCCAAGAGTCATCTTTATGACGACCGTAGAAGGAACACAGGGAGGCGTTCACGAGAGCTTCGAGAATGCGGTGGCCAAGGGCGCGGTGCATTCTTTGACACTCAACGCTGCTGCCCGCCTGGCCAGGGACGGGATTACAGTCAACTGCATTTCCAAAGGAGCCATCCCGCGTATCGAAGGCGTTAACCCGGGCGATGTGGATCCGTCCAAAATGCTGGATCGCATTCCGATGGGCAGGCTGGGGACTCCGGATGACTTAGGAGAACTGATCTGTTTCCTTGCCAGCGAAGAGAGCTCTTATATCACCGGACAGACGATCGCGGTGAGCGGAGGACTGGAACTGCTGTTCTGAATAATTACGATTTGTTTACAATAAAGCCGCGGCCTGAACGGTCGCGGCGTCGCAATACTTCTGAATCTCTTCGAAGAGGGCAGAAGTGATTTCTTCCGATTCGTAGTTGATGACGAGCGTGGTATCATCGGTCTGCATAACGATACAGTTTCCGATGGATTGTGTTACGCACAGGCTGTAGGTACCCCACAGGTCGTTTTCCCAGGTACCGTAATATGCGCTGCCGGAATCATTTCCGGAAACACAGGTGCCGTAGTCTGCGCCGGTGTAGAGCTCCAGTGAGGTAACGTCCGCGTAATCAATGGTGAATTCCGTTTCATCCGGGCAGATCACGGTCACAGACGTCTCTGACCAGGCAAAATCCGCCGCGGCGCCGCCTCCCACAAACTGATAGATGGTATAGATGATAATGATCAGCAGCGGCAGGAGAAGGCTGCGGTATTTTGCGAGGTTTTGCGGGGAACGGGAGCTGTTTTTCTGTGTCTGTCTGGTGGTTGCTTTTGTTTCTTTTTCTTTCATAATTATACTGTGCCCTTTCTGAAGAAATGATTGTTCAGTTCTTTCTCGATATCATATGGTTTCATATATCCTTTGCGGCGAGATGGGAAAGCGGTGCGGAATTGCTGTCCGAAAGGCTTTTGTCATTCCTTCCTCCGGATATCCAGTGTCAGCTGGAAAATATCCGGGTTGGCGATCGTAATGCTGTATTCCAGCGGGTCTTTTCCGCGGTAAGCAGTGTGCATGATTTTGTATAAGGGTTTGCCTTCTTCGACATCCAGAAACCGGGCTTCCATGAAGTTGGCCGCGACCGGTTTTACCTCATCGGTGGCACTGGTGAATTCGAGACCGTATTCCTCCAGCAAAAACGGATACAGAGGAAACTGCGGACGGATGCGTTTGTCCAGATCCGGGGTCAGGTTCATCGGGAGAAAGTTAATCATGTAACGGCAGGCGACACCGCCGACGGAAAGCAGCCATCGGATGCGGTATACCTCTGTGCCGACAGGTATCCCAAGAGCGGCTGCGGTGGCGGCGGCGACCGGGACGATGTCGACTAGTGGTTCGGTGGCGGTTTCTTCTCCGGGGTCTGCCATCGTATAATGGAACATGGCGCCGACGATATCTGTCATTCGTTCGGACTGAGGGATCTCGGGTTGTTTTGGGGTGGTGACGATGGTACCGATCCCGCGTCTGGATTCGATCAGTCCATCTTTTCTCAGCGATTCCAGCGCGTTGCGGATGGTGGTGCGGCTGGCACCATAGGTCTCCATCAGCTCTTTTTCAGTTGGAAAAGCAGCGTTTTCTTCGTATATATGATTCATGATATCGTTTCTCAGCGACGCATGGATCTGCTGGTATTTGGGGATAGAATTTTTCATAAATGATATCCTTCTCTCTTTGGCTCCGTACTGCAGCCGGAAGCCACGGCGTGTAGGGATGAGTTTCCGGGCGGCATCGCCTGCAGCAGGTGGATTTATCTTCCGGGCGGCATCGTCTGCGGCCGGATGGACAGCGACAGATTGTAAATATCCGGGTTGATTACCGTGATGCTATATTCAATTGGTTCGGTGTCTTCGTAAGAGGTACGATATAGCTTAAAGAGCGGCTTTCCGACCTCCACATCCAGAAACCGTGCCTCGACGAAGCTGGCACAGATCGGCTCTACATCTTCTTTGGCATTGGTAAAGTTCAACCCGTATTCTTCATGCAGAAAACGATACAGTGGAAACGAGTTATTCAGACGTTTTTCCAGATCCGGAACCAGGTCGGCGCGGATGATGTTGGTCATGTATTTGCAGGTAATATTGTTGACAGACTGCAGCCAGCGGATCCGGTAGACGCTGGTTCCTGCCGGAATCTCAAGAGCTGCCGCTGCCATCTGGTTAACCGGGATGATGTCTATGATTGCCTCAGATACCTTTTCCTCTGCCGGAGCGTCTAAATTATAATGAAAGAACGCATTTTCGATGTAAGTCATGCTGGAGGACTGGATAAAGCTGGACGGGTTGGCCTGCTTTACCATCGTGCCGAATCCGCGCCGGGATTCGATCAGTTCCTCCTCTCGCAGGAGATTCAGCGCATTCCGGATAGTCGTGCGGCTGGCTCCAAATCGTTCCATGAGCGCTCCCTCGGTCGGAAACATCTCGTTTTCTTTGTATTTATTGTTTAGGATTTCCGTGCGCAGGGTTTCATGGATGCTTTTATATTTCAATGCAGAATTTTTCATATCGGCCGAAGAACCTCCTTTCCTGCTGTACAGATTCTGTTTTTTCTCATTATACAGAAAGAAAAGAAAAAATCAATATCTCATCTGTTAAAATA
>JAJPWX010000048.1 GCA_021205755.1 Lachnospiraceae bacterium
GAGGAGCTACTTGTCGTGGCTTTTAGTTGCCCCTGGCCCGGGTGTGACCTGTAACCCTTACTTTGGTGTAGGCTTAGCTGCTCTCCCGCACAATCAGACGATTCGGAAATTCCACACGAACCTTTTCCATATGTCCTTTTTTCATCCGGTCAAGCAGCACCTTCACTGCTGCTTTTCCCATCGCTTCATGAGGAATATGGACCGCGGTAAGAGCCGGTGTGATCTCAGAAGCAGCCTGTGTATCGTCAATTGAAATAAGTGCCGGCAATTTCAAATTCTTTTTCTTTGTTGTATCAGAAGTGTGGTATTCACGCCATCCGTTCAGCGCACCGATCGCAGTCGCATCATTTGCACACAAAATAGCGTCCACCGTATTATTATCCAATAGCTTTTTCATAGCACGACATCCGCTTTCCTCTGTCTGGTCCGTTTGGATAATACTTGCATAATTCATCGGGAGATCATGCCGTATGATGGTATCACAATATCCTACATAGCGATCCTCATAAGAACAGTCGCCGATATATCCAATCCGCCGATATCCTTTTTTAATCAGATATTCCATCGCGCATACCGCCGCGGAACGTCCATCACAGATGATCTCATCCAGTTCAAATTGTGTTGGATTTCGACTGACCGCAACCAGATTTTTACTGTATTTTTTCATAATATGAAGCGTCTGCGGCGAAACACGACCCAGAATGATATATCCGTCCGCTTTTTCCTCAGAAAGCTCCTCCATACGCAGCTCTGAAAAAAACACTTTACTGATCGTACAGCCATTGGCAAATGCTTCCTGCTCTACACTGCGATACAATTCGTGAAAAAAGGGATCGTCATCCAGTGAATGAAAACGTTCCAGAATTACAGCCAGCTTTCGAACCGGAGTGGAAGGCTGATATTTCAGGCCAAGCTTTAGATTACGCGCAGTTTCATTTGGCACATAATGGATTTCTTCAGCCGCAGCCCATATTTTATTTTTTATTTCTTCTGAAGCACAATTATAATCCCGGTTATTTAACACTCTAGATACAGTAGATATTGATACGCCGGTCATTTCAGCAATTCTTTTCAGTGACATTCGATACCTCCTGCCTTGTGAAAACGTTTGTGTAATTATCTCTTTAAAAATTCGTGTGAAACGTGTATGATACGATTATTATAAAAAACAAATGACAAAAATACAAGCAGAAAGGTGACATTAGCATGAAAAGTTTTAATGCAAACGTTTTCACAAGAGAAAGAGGAAAGCAAACATCGAGTCGGAAACGTCCCCGGCTTTTGTGGATTGCGCTCTTTATGATAACACTATTCGGGCTCACCGGGTGTTCATCCCAAAATACGGATTCTTCGTCTGACGCTGACTCAGGTTCTGAAACCGTTGAAGTCCGAATGGCATATTTCCCCAATATTACACACGCGCAGGCGCTTGTTATGAAAAATGAAGGAACACTGGAGGAAGCGCTCGGTGATGGATACGATGTATCCTGGACGTCTTTTACAGCTGGTTCTTCTGAAGTAGAAGCACTGTTCGCCCAGGAAATTGATATCGGCTATATCGGACCTGTGCCGGCGATCAATGGCAATGTCAAGTCAGATGGAGATGTCGTTGTGATTGCCAACGCAGCGGACGCGGGCGCAGTGCTTGTGGTGAGCGCGGATTCCGGAATCACATCCGTTGCTGACCTCGATGGAAAAACGGTGGCCATTCCACAGACGGGAAATACGCAGCATCTGTGTCTTCTGAACCTGCTTTCCCAGAATGATCTTTCTCCTGTTTCTGATGGAGGCACGGTGGAAGTGGTTGCCGTAGATAATTCAAACCTGCAGAATATGTTCGATCAGGGCAGTATTGATGCCGCTCTTGTACCGGAGCCGTGGGGAACAATCCTGACCTCCTCCGATAATATTGATATTTTGCTGGATTACGAGGATATTTACTATTCCGGCAATTATCCGGTTGCTGTCATTGTTGTACGAAAGGATTTCCTGGAAGAATATCCGGAAGTAGTAGAGACATTTTTGCAGGTACATATGGATACGACAGACGCAATTAATGCGGATCTGGACAGCTCCGTTGACGCGATGATTGAGGAAATTAACGAGGTCACCGGAACTTCTTATGACAAAGACGTGATCCTGAGCGCTTTTTCCCGCACGACGCTTACGGTAGAATTAAATGAAGACGCACTGATGGATTTCGCGAATATTTCTCTGGAGCAGGGATTGATTGATGAGATGCCAGGCGACTCACTTGTCGATCTGTCCATACTGGAAGGTCTTCTTAGTGAAAAATAAGAGAAACTGTTACACACTTTTGGAACGTGGGAAGTCTGGGGATCAGGCCACGCAGAATTTAAATTATAAAAATGTAAGAGGAAACAAGAATGTCGTTAGAATTAAAAAATATCAGCCGTTCTTTTGATAATTCTGTAAGGGAAACTCTGAAGGATATTTCTCTTACGGTAGAAGACGGAGAATTTGTCTGTATTGTCGGGCCGTCCGGCTGTGGAAAATCGACCCTGCTGAATATCGTCGCCGGACTTGATCAGCCTTCTTCCGGTGAGATTTATATTAACGGAAAAGTGATTACCGGAGCTGGCGCAGACCGAGTCATGATGTTTCAGGAGCACGCGCTTTATCCGTGGCTCAACGTAATTGATAATGTAAAATTCGGAATGAAGCTTGCCGGCGTACCAAAGGAGGAACAAGACCGCCGCGCGGAACAATACCTGAAAATGGTGCGTCTCTGGGAATTCCGGGACTATCGGATCCATGAGATTTCCGGCGGAATGAAGCAGCGGACCGCGCTTGCCAGAGCTTTGTGTCTGAACAGTCCAATTCTTTTGATGGATGAACCTTTTTCGGCGCTTGATAAGCAGACAACGAATAAGCTGCGCGCAGACCTGGAGCAGATCTGGGAGGAGACAAAAAAGACGATTCTCTTTGTGACGCATAGCGTGGAGGAAGCCGTGTTTCTCGCAGATCGGATTGTGATTCTTTCCGATAATCCGGGATGCATCAAGGACGTTTATACCGTCGGCCTGCCGCGTCCGCGCCAGATCGATTCTCCGGAATTTCTGGCAGCACGCCATAAGATTTTATCCAGTGTAGAAAGGGAGGTGGAAAAGCTTGCAAAAGAAGAATACGACCACTAAAAATACGCCAGGGAAGATTCTTTCCTGCATCTGCTTCTATCTCCTGCTTATCCTTCTATGGCAGGTGATTTATACCGTTGGCACCGGGACGCTTGGCTGGTGGAAATCCTACGCGATGCCCTCCCCTCTTGGCGTACTTCAGAGTCTGAGAAAGCTGATTCTCAACGGAACCCTCTTTCAGGCCGTGATTTACAGTCTGCGAAGAGTGCTGATTGGCTTTGTGATTTCTCTCCTGATCGGTGCGATTCTGGGGCTTATGATCTCCGCTTCGGCCTTTTTAAACCGCTGCCTGAAGCCTTTGCTAAATGGTTTCCAGTCGCTGCCAAGTGTCTGCTGGGTGCCCTTCGCCATCCTCTGGTTTGGCCTGAAAGAATCCGCGGTTCTGTTTGTTGTCGTAATTGGTTCTACCTTTAGCGTAGCACTGGCAATCGAAAACGCAATTGCTTCTATCCCGCCCATCTACAAGCGGGCGGCAGCAACCATGGGCGCGAATCCGCTTCAGATGTATAAGGATGTCATTTTCCCGGCAGCATTGCCTGGTTTTCTCGCGGGTCTGCGCCAATCCTGGTCCTTTGCCTGGAGGGCACTGATGTCCGGAGAGGTCATGTCCTCTTACGTCGGCCTGGGCTATTCCCTGATGACAGGGCGCGATATGGCGGATATCAACCAGGTAACTGCCGTGATGCTCGTCATTATCGTGATCGGCATTCTCATCGACCGATGCGTATTTTCTGTTTTAGAGCGGCGGGTATTGAAAAGCAGAGGACTATGATCCTTCTCAAAAAAGCGTTGTTAAAAACCTTATTCTGTGTTACTATAATGAAAGAATAAAAACTGAATTCACTGCACAGGACGCATATTGTGGTATATTTACCGAGATTTAAATCGGAGGAAAGGCTATGGTAGATACAATGACAAGAGACGAATTTAAAACAATCATGGAAATGGTTCGAATGATCATACAGGGATCAGCGGATAAAGATGAAGCATTAAAGAAAATAGATAGTCTTACTATTTTGAAAGACAGTAAAAAGGATGAAGATTAAAATAAGTGAAAAAGGCAGAGGACATTTTGTTTCTCTGCCTTTTCACGATTTCGATTATTTTACTTTAAAACTACCGATGGAAACAGCCCCGCATCTGTATGAGGAAGGAAGCAGCTTGCCACAAATTCATCCATATAGGTTGGCTCGTTGCTGAGTTCCAGATATGTCATGTTATGAGCTACCTCGGATACCTTTGCTTCTGCTTCTTTAGAAAGCAGGATTGCGTACGCGCCGGAGAGAGAGGAATTTCCGATATAAGTGAATTTATCCATCTCGATATCCGGGAACATACCGATCGACACCGCATTGCGCATATTGATACCGCTGCCGATTCCGCCCGCCACATACACATGGTCAATCATAGACACGTCAAAATCCAGTGACTGCAGCATCACGCGTATTGCGGAGAAAATCGCTCCTTTCGCGCGAATAAAGCTGTCAATATCCACTTCCGTGATTTCGATGTTTTTCACAGACGCAGCATCTTCTTTATAAGCCAGCACATAGCTTCCCATTCCGTACTGGTCATGGCGGATGCGCTTCCCTTCACGGACAAATTTCCCTTTCGGACTGATAATGCCGCAACGATACAGCTCACTGATGACATCGATGATGCCGGAGCCGCAAAGTCCCACCGGCTTTTGTCCCTCATCTCCGACAATGGTAAATGTAGGTTCCATGGTATCCTTATCAATCACACATGCCTCGATGGCGCCGTCTGTCGCACGCATTCCGCAGCTGATATCGCCGCCCTCAAACGCAGGCCCCGCGGAGCAGGCACAGCTCATCATGAAGTCCGTATTTCCAAAAACGAGCTCCCCATTCGTACCAAGGTCAATAAACAGGGACATTTCTTCTTTATTCCAGATCGTGCTTGCGAGTGTACCGGCCGTGATGTCACCACCAACATAGCTTCCGATGTTTGGCGAAATCAAAACAGATGCATGCGGATAAAGATTCAATCCCAGATCACACGCCTGAACCGAGTCTGTTTCAAAGAAGGTAGGGATAAACGGCTCCATACGAACCGGATCCGCATCTACACCAAGAAGCAGATGATTCATGGTTGTATTTCCGGCGATGCAGGCGCGATAAATCTGCTGCGGGAGAATACCAATGGAAGCGCACATTTCTTTAATCATCGGATTCAAAGTCTCTTTGATAATCGCATTCTGAAGCTTTTTGCGCCCGCCTTCTTTCTGCTGTTCGATAATACGGTTAATCACGTCCGCTCCATAGCGGATCTGGCCGTTTCCGGCAGAGCCTTTTGCAAGAATTTCACCGGAGAGCATGTCGATCAGCACCGCAGAAACGGTTGTCGTTCCAATATCAATGGCAATCCCGCAAACCTTTGCGTCTTCATTTCCAGGAATCACATCAAGCACATACACCTCATCTGCTTCCCCATCTGTCACGATACACTTCACGTCAAACGCAGATTTTCGCAGTGTTTCTGCCAGCTTCTGCAACACTGCAAAAGAAAGCTTAGCCTTCGACACCCCACAGGCTGCCTCAACAGCCCAGATCAGCCGCTCATTGTCCGGCATGGTATCATCCAGCGAAGGCTCCTCCATTGTCAGGTTGATCACTTTAAAGTCATTTTCAAATTTGATTCCGGCATCTATAATATCTGCTTTGGTCTTTTCGAATATCTGCAATTCTTCCGCCGAACTCAGATCCGCAACTTTCATCCGACTGCGATATGCTGACGCAATGTCTGGTACAAGCACCTCCACGTCCGCACTGATTTTGCTCACGCAGGCTAACCTCCATCCCTGCGCAAATTCCTCATCGGAGATATGCATGGTCTTCTTGGTGTCCAGTTCTCCTCCGATCAATTTTACTCTGCATTTTCCGCAAGCTGCATTTCCATTGCATGGCGCATCAATGGCAACATTCATTTTCTTTGCCACATCCAGAAGACTTTCTCCCGCTAAAGCAAAGCCTTCCACATCCTGGCCATGTTCAAACTTAAAAGTCACTTTAAACATAAGCTTTTCTCCCACTCACTGAAAAAACATACCCAGGGGTAACAAATACTTCCTGGGTATGAGTCCGATTCATTATGATTCCATCCGCACGCAGCGACAGGCGGCATTGATTCTGCAGTGTTTTATCCGCCACAAAATCCCTGCGCTGCATTTGCGGAGGAAAGCTGTATGCGTACAGCCCTTTCGATGCTGTCCTGAACGGTTGTTCAGCATCAGATCTCCAGATAGGAATCCGCATACAGAGTGTTGCTCTTAAATACGTCGCATGACTTAATGGTTTCCATCAGGCGAAGGTCATTCGGGTTTACGATCGCGGAGGTAAGTCCCTGCATCATAGCCATAGCTACGAGCGCGGAATCCATGATCGGGCGAATGTGCTTCGGCATACCATTGGAGTTATTGGAAAGACCGCCGGTAGAATTCAGCCCCATATCAGAGAGCATCTTGATAAACTCAAGGATCTCCATCTGCTTGTCCTGCATACCCTTTACAACCAGGAAGAGCGGGTCAAACCACATATCGGTCGGCTCCATACCCAGCTCCATGCCTCTCTCAAGAAGCATCTGGCAATAACCCATACGCTCATCATTGTCTTTTGCAATGCCTTCGCCGTTGCAAAGAGCAATCACGATCGCATCGTTTGCTGCTGCAAGATCGATATTCTCGATTCTTCCGGAAGCATCCGCAGAGTTCACAATCGGTTTTCCTTTTGAGCGGTTGTAAACAGAAATGCCTGCCTCAATCGCTTTTTTATTGGAGGTATCCAGCGCCAGCGGAACATTGTCAAAGTTGCTCTGAAGGAGCTGCACTGCCCACTTCATCAGGTCCTCACCATCTGCCTCAGCAGGTCCGATGTTTACATCAAGGTAAACTGCGCCGGCATCGAGCTGCTGCTTTGCTCTTTTCAGAATCGGCTCCGGATCCCTCTCAGTAAACGCTTTGTTGACTGCAGGAGCTGTGGTGGAAAGTCTCTCACCAATCGTTACAAATTTTGCCATGATGGTTCTCCTTTATTTTTAAAAATGATCTATTCAGAACAGCAGGCCGCCTGTTCTGAACGGTTACTAAAATTATATTACAGTTCTTTCATGAACTTCACAAGCTGAACAGCCTCTCTCGGAGCAATGATGATCTCCCAGCCCGGAAGCTTCGCCTCAAGCTCGCCCTTTAATACGGCAACCTTGCCCGGAATAATCAGCTTTCTGGATTTTATTTTTCCTTCGATGTCCTGCTCTGCAAAGAACTTCGCAATCGTTCCTGCTGAGAATTTTCCTGCCGCCCAGGAGGTCAGTACGGAAAGTCCGCCAGCATCGTTGATGATGAGGTTGCACGGTACACCGGAACGCTCCAGCTCACCAGATACAAGGAAATAAGTCAGCGCAAAGTCTACCGTAGTCAGACATACCGAATTCTCATCTGCGCCGTTAAGCGGATAGATGCCCGGCTCAACCTTCATTGGCTTCTGCGGATCGGTGAAGAGGTTCTGTCTCAGACCATATACCGGGTTTGCTTCCGCATAGGTCATCTGATCAAGCACGATAATCGAACCATACTTCATCGTGAACAGAGAAAGCAGAGCTGCCTGAAGATGCTTATCTCCCTGGCTCAGGCGATCCAGACGAACGATCGACGGATAACCGCAGGTACGATTGCCATCCTTGATGGCCGCTTTGCGGAACTCAACTGCGATCTTATATGCTTCCTTGACGGAATTCACGCCGCAGTCAAAGATCAGATTCTTATTTCCAAGCTTCTCAAGAGCTGCCAGTGTGTCATAAAGTTCATCAATATCCGCGCCGGAAACGCCCAGAGTTACACCAGCTTCGGTCGCTACTTTGTTCATTGCCTCATAGTTCGAAGCATTCGCACCATTCAGAACCGGCTTCTTGTCCTTAACCAGAGCAAGTGCTTCCGCAGCCACCTCCGGATCCTCGCAGCCAAGAATCAGTACACGGTCGATCGCGGCACATTTCTTTACAAGATCCAGATATTTATCCTTGCCAGCTGCCTCCGCATAGTTTACATAAATCATTTCAGTAAACATACGTTCACCGATACGCTCATAATCTACGGACTGAATTTCAGCCAGCTTCGCGTCAATGGCCGCATCATCCATGCAGCTGCATACAGTAACCGCGTAACGTGTTCTGCTCACAAAGGTTTTCTCATGACGGAACAGAACGGTCTCACCGCCGAGAGAATACTCATTGTCACCAGTGCCGACCTTGATGGTCTTCATTGGCGGCGCAGTCGCCTCGTTCAGAGAAGCTTTTGCGTCCTCAGAAAAATAAGGACATTTATCAATGGAAACCGCGCCCTGCGCAACCTTCATAGAGAAAGCCATACAAGTCGGGCTGCCGCACTCTTTGCAGTTCTTCTTCGGTGATAATTTAAAAATATCCAAGCCTTTCAATGCCATTTTGTTTTCCTCCTTACGCTCTTCTGGCGATTAAATCAACTCTGAAATCATGGTCTTAATGGTTCTGACAGATTCCGGATGTTTCAGAATCACAGCGTCTGAGCCTGCTGCGAGAACTGCAGCAGCGGTCTCCACTTCCATATCAATCCCGCGCTCTTCCAGATTGCCCCATGCAGGCATATCCTCTTCCGTAGCGGTGGATTCCTTTACCGTCCATGTCTCAGAAGCGACCGGAGTAATAATTGGCATCTGCAGCGTCGCGTCACCCTGTGACAGCGCGGCCGCCTTTACACGGTCAAGCGTAGATATCACGTAGTCAAATCCATATCCGACTGCCGCGGTACCTGCGTTCATTACGATTGTTTTACTGTCAACGCCAAGCTGTGTAAGCAATACGTTCAGCTGCTTTGCAAGGTTGATATCTACTGCGGACTCAGCGCCAACGACCTGCTTGTATGCAAGTCCGGCCGAAGCACCGATTGTCTTGTAGTTTTCTTCCTTTGCCGCCAGAATAACAGCATTCCTGCCTTCTAGCGCAGCCGCAGCCTTATCGAGAAGCTCAGCGTCTTTTTCTACGTTCTTGCAGCCGCAAACAACAAGCGGAACATCGACAGCATCAGCTACATCTTTCACTAGCTGAATCAGTTCCTCCGTAGATTTGTTCTTTCCGTTTGGATCTCCGCCTTCCAAACGAATGCTGAGAAAATCAACTCCGTCAAATGTCACGGCCTTCTTCGCCATGTCAACGACCGTCGTGCAGCCCTCATAGAGCTTCTGTACACACTCTGGCTCCGCCTCCATGCCGCCGTCCGTGATCTCAATACCAACCTTCGGCGCGTTCTCAATCGCGTCGTCAAAGGTATAGAATGGGAAAACGTTCTCGCCGCCAAGCTTGATAGCCTTATCGCCGGTGCCGACTTCAACGGTATTAATTTTCGCATTGAATTTTCCTGATTTTGCAGTAAACGGCATTTCTTTTAATCCTCCTTGTGGGTGTTGCTAAATTTGGGAAAAGGGAGTCTACCGAGTAAGGTGATTGTTAAGTATTTATTTGCCTGGCTTACATATGAAAGAAAAGACTAGTAAGCAAGGTGCGTCTCACTACTTGGCCTACATCGTAGACTCAGAAAAATGCTTCGCATTTTTCTTCGTTAAAAAAGCCAAAATCAACTCGCAGGAAATTCTCGCGAGCGAGATTTCCCCGCGAATTGATTTTCGGGAGATTCGCAATGCGAATCTCCCGGGAATGCGGCTTTGCCGCATTCCGGCTTTTTTACATCATCGGTTCCATCTCGAGTGCCGGGTGACCTTTTTCGGTCAGGAACGCAAGCAATGCTTCCGGATCTTCGGTAACGACGGTCTCATCCGCAATCATATCAACGAAGTTATCGATTCCGTACAGCTCTTTCGCTGACTCGTTCAGGCGCTCTGCTACCTGGTCTTTGAGGTCTTTCGGCATCCACACGATACGGGCGATGCCGCCTTCTGCCTTCATGAACTTCTTTGAAGAGATGAAGTGCTTGCCATGGCCCATGAAGCCCGGGGTCTGTACACCGCCGCCAGTCATGGAAGCCAGCTCGGAGAAAGTCATGCCGATCGGAGTCATGCCTGCGTACTCACGGTTCGCGATGCAGACACCGTTGGAGAGCGGCTCGATACCACAGATACACTCGAAGCAGCCGCAGCTTGTCATCGGCTTTTCGATGATGGAATACAGAGATACATCCTCCAGTGCGCCCTGAGAGAACTTACGAACAGCCTCATTGACGTCCTCGTACTCACCAATGCGCTCGTCGATGACTTTCTCTTTGGTAATTACCTGGCACGGACCCTGCGGATCCAGCTCGTTGGTCGCCTTCGCGTCCAGCCATGAAACAGCGCCGCACAGTCCAAGACGCTCCGGCGTAACCACACAGACGTGGCTCGGAGAGAATGCCTGGCACATGATGCAGCTATAGTAAACGTCAACGCCCTCATCTGTCAGGGTCGTCAGACGTTCATCGCGCTTATCAAACATCGGAATCGCCAACTCATGGCGAAGCTTTGTACACATTTCCGGATCGGTGATGACCTTCACCTGGCATTTGTCTACAACAGCTGCGAACTCGCTCTTTACTCTCGCGTAAAGAACCTCGCCGATGTGTTTCAAACGGAAACCAGCGTTGAACGTATCTTTGCTGACACGGATACGGATCATGTCACGCTGACCGGTGTGCATCAAGCCTTCGATGCAGTTCAGGTAAGAGTGGAACTTGCGCTCAAATACCGGCTCGAAATCTGCCTGCATGCTCTTGCCCGCTACTTCTACTATGTAACCAATGGAATGCTTACTGCCTACTTCGAACTCGTCCAAGTCCGGTCCGATAACTTCGATCTTGTGGTCTTCTACTTCAGAAGCATCTTTATTGTGAACCAGCTCGAAGCAGTCCACGCGGGAGCCGTCAAACTCAACCTGCATATCTCCGCGGCGGATAATCTCACCCTCGAATGCTGACGCAAATGCCACCGGAATATCAATGTTTGTAATCTTAAGCTTAATGTCTCTCGCTTCCAGAGAGGTTGCGTTGAACTTGGACACATCCTCCTGATAAATCAGGCTCTTCGGTACCCTGTAGCGATCCTCATTTGAGATAACCGGGAAACCAAGCGCGATTGCTCCGCCGCCATATGCATATACCTCATTCGTAAGAGGACCATAAGCATTAACAAACGCGAACACACGATCCATTGTATATTTCTCCAGACCCGGAAGATCGCCAGGCGTAATATTTCCGAAAATCAGAGCTGCACGTACTGCCACAGATACCACGTGAATTACCGACTGCATTTCATCTCCAAGCGGGATGACACGGATATTGAAACCAGTCTTTAAGCCGAGAGATTCACACTGATCGATTACACCGCCAGTCAAGGTCACAAGAATGCCCTGCGCCTGATAACTCTTTACCAGATCAACGGCATCCTGCGCAGTCGGCGCTGTACCGATAATAGCTGCTACACCAGGAATATCACCGGTAACAAGCGGTACACCAAGTTCACGAATCATAGCATCAGAAAGATGACCATAACGTGGAAGTTCATATGGAACAGCACCGTCAATATATTTCAGAACTTCCAGAAACTCAGCGCACAAAGCAGAAGCAATGCCGGAATTAAACACATCGTTTAGTCTCGGCTTTCTGCCCATCAGAGTCTCTTTTACATTAGCCAGCGCTGCTTTTAATTCGCCAAGATTGCCTACTTTCTGGCCAGTCACGCCATAGTAGCACGGAAGACTGTAAGCAGTATCCGGAAAAGCTACCGCTTTGTCCTCGCCATACTGGGCAATCGCGTCATTGATCGCCTTATCAGTGCGGGCAAATAATTCATCATTTCCGCTATAGATAATATCAAATAAAGTCACGTTATTTTCCTCCTAATTTATATTGCTATCGCCGTGCGTTTTTTTTCGATATCTGCGATCAGAGCATCGGCCAACTCATCCAGGTTCGAGGAAACGGTCTGCGTAGCATCCGGCCCATTCTTAAGACCGCTTGCAGCGATGATATCCTCCAGATATCCTTCATACGGCATAATGCCAATAAAGGTGTCTACGCCCAGCCCTGCAAAGGTATTTCCAAGTTCCACTGCCTGAGCCGTCACTCCAGCCGGGTCACATCCAACCACCGGAAGCTGGGGAACAGTAAGGCCGGAATCATTGCAGAGCGCAGTTGCAATCGTCACAACATTGCCCACGTTCTCCAGCCCGCCAAGCGGCAGTACCGGAGGAATCTCCGCCAGCTCACAGACGCGTTTCAGTCCCGCGCCACAGAGGTCTTTCGCATCCGGATTCAGCAGTCCGGCCTCCGCCGCAATCTTTACTGGATAGCCAATTGCCAATACAACAATATCATTGGCAACCAGCTTTTTGAAAAGAGCAACATACTCCTCCGTATCTCTAACCTCAGAGCCATCTGTCCCAAGCATAACAGCCGCGCCCCGGAGTACACCGGAAACAACACATTCCAGCAATGGTTTCGTAGAGCCGGTCGTATCGACCTTAGAATTGCAGACGCCGTCCAGTGCCTGGATGATGTCTGTCACCTCAAGTTTCGGTAATGCAGAATCACTCATTTTATTCGCCTCTTTTCTTTAATAATGGTTCTTATCTTGTTATACCAAGATATTGACTTTTTTGCAACCCAAAAACCATTTTCTGCCCCAAATTTCTCTCTCAGGATAGTGCACCCGGCTGATCCAGTTTTTCTTTAATTGAACGAATCTCCGCCACAGCACTATGGCTGTAATCGTAAGGCGATGAACCATTTCGGTCCGCGTCAATGACTTCTGTATTATAATGAATGATACCTAACAAATCTTCCGGTGGGATCTTTGATTGGACAAATGCTTCGTCCTTTTCGTCTCTCACCTTATTTGCGACCACATAAACCTGTTTCACTCCGAGATCGACCGCCAGCCGTTTCACATTGCGGTAGGTCTGCACACTTCTCGCACCTGGCTCGATCACAACAATAAACGCATCCATGCCGCTTGTTGTGCCCCGCCCGAGGTGTTCCAGCCCGGCTTCCATGTCCAGAATTACGACATCGTCTGAACGAAGCATCAGATGGTTGATAATCCTTTTTAACATCACATGTTCCGGGCAGACACACCCGCTTCCGCCGGTCTCAACGGTACCAAGCACCAGAAGCTTTACACCATTGCATTTTTTTGCGTACTTATCCGGAATATCATCCACCTTCGGATTCAGTTTAAAAATCTTATTGAATTCATCCGCGCCGGTGCGTTCCTGAACAAGCTTGCGCATTTTCGTAATCGGGACGATCTCATCAAGCGCTTCCTCATCAAATCCAAGCGCAAGTCCAAGGTTCGCGTCCGGATCCGCATCCGCCGCCAGGACAGGACGCCCCTCATCCGCATAAAGCCGTGCCAGTGTCGCCGCAAAAGTTGTCTTTCCTACACCACCCTTACCGGTAATCGCTATTTTCATGTATTTTGCCTCTTAATATCAAATAACGCTTAACAAATTGTGAAATCAGATTCCAAGAGCCGTTCTCTTCTCTTCGATGCGGTCAATCATCTTATCCACCAGCTTATCAATATCCGTCTCAACGGTGTAGCAGGCTTCTACCCAGTCGCGGATACCGCCCTGCAGCAGACCTTCTACCTCTGAAGATCCGCTTGCATACGGGTCAACGCCGAGGAAAGTGTCAAGGCCGGTTGCTACAACGTAGTTGCCAATAGAAACAGCCTTTTCAGACATCCACTCTGGTGCACAGCCCACTACAGGGAGTTCAGAAATATTCCATCCGGAATCTTTCGAGAGATCAGACACGAGAATCATCATACGGCTGATATCCACACAGGACCCCATGTGAAGCACAGGAGGAATATCCGCCAGCTGACATACTCTCTTAAGGCCGGCACCGCACAGATCGCGAGCGCGCTTATCCATCAGGCCTGCTTTCGCAGCTGCCTGCGCGGAGCAGCCGGATGCAACGATAATGATATCGTTTTCAATCAGCTTCTTCATCAGACCAATGTGCGCTGTATCCGGGCGAACCTTCGGGTTGTTGCAGCCTACCATCGCGACTGCGCCGCGGATAACACCGGATTTCACACATTCTACGAGCGGCTTCAGCGTACCAGTAATATCTACCTGAGAGTTTGTTACAGTATCCAATGTCTTTTTGATTGCTTCTACAGAATAGCCAACAGTCGCTTTCTGCTTCATCTGCGGGATATGTACCAGTTCCGGCTTTCTATTCTTAAAGTTCTCGATTGCCATCTTTACAATCGCTTTTGCATTCTCTCCGGCATTCTCCGGTGAGAAACGTATATAGTCGCTCTCCGGCATCTGCGCGATCGGTGAGGTCGTCACAAATTTGGTATGGAAGCATTTTGCAAGTGGTCCGATTGCCGGGAAAATACATTGCACATCAACAACAATTGCCTCACAGGCACCGGTCAGAATGACATTCTCCTGCTGCAGGAAATTACCTGCCATCGGAATACCGCGGCGCATAGCAACTTCATTGGAGGTACAGCAGACACCGGAAACCGTGATGCCTTTCGCTCCCATTTCTTTTGCGTAAGCAATCATCTCCGGATCATCCGCATATTCACAGATCATCTCAGAAAGTGACGGATCATGTCCATGGACTACGATGTTTACATTCTCCTCCACCATGACACCAAGATTTGCTTCTGTGTCGATCGGCATTGGCGTACCAAACAATACGTCAGAAAACTCTGTGCCGGCCATAGAACCGCCCCAGCCATCCGCCAGACCTGCCCGTAATGACTGACGAATCAGTGCTTCCGGCTTGGAGGAACATCCCATATGGGTCATATGCATCGCGCAGGATACCTCGCGGTCAATCGCACGCGGCTCAATTTCTTCTCTTGCCCAGATTTCCTGGGTGTGCTTCGGAGCTCTTTTAATAAAGTTCTGATGCCCAAATACTTTTCCATATTCACCCAATGCAAGAACAGCGACTTCATGAGCCAGATCGTAGATATCCTTTCCTTCGGTCTCAACACCCCATTCTTTTGCGATGCGGATCAGCTTCTCCGGATCTTTCACCTTATAGTTGCCATCCGGTGCTGTGCAGTACAAAGTGTGGCAGATTTCGCGGCCATGATCCGAGTGTGTCGCTGCTCCGCCGGCAGTAAATCTCAGATAATTACGGCCTACAATCCCATGCGCGTCGCAGCCGCAGATTCCGCGCGGCGCTTTCGGAGTAATACGGCATGGTCCCATCGTACAGATACGGCAGCAGACGCCCTGCTCGCCAAATTTACAGTGCGGTGTCTGATTCTTCACACGGAACTGATAAGCATCCGCGCCCACCTTTGCTCCGGTCTCGAGGAGTCGGTTTATAGCCGCTTCAAACTCCTCAACTGTTGTCAGCTTAAAGTCTCCCATAAATAACCTCCAAGTTTATTTAATAGTGAAAGTATATTACCGGCTGCGACAAAAAGAAAATCCAGAAAGGATCCGCAATTTATGTCCGCTGCCAGTTCATAATTACCGTGTGTCTTCGCACTTCACGCGTAAGGCTCCACAGCAGTTACGTCAAATTAATTTTCTTAAGGATTTCATCGAGAGCGATACGCACTGGTGAATCCTCCGGAAGTGAAGAAGTCGGCCTGCCCTCACAGTCGTATTCATAAATCTGATCATCATGCGGTACGACACCGAGAAGCTGAAGTCCGCTCTTTTCGATCTCTTCTTTGGTACCGGCATTTAACAGCCCGTTCGGGGCACGGTTTACAATCAGCCCGATTGTTTTCGGATTCAGATGGCACTCTTCCACCAGCTCGGCAATGCGCTCCGTCGCCTGCACGCCTCTTCTGGAGCAGTCACTGATAAGCAACATTGTATCCACCTTAGGAAGAATCCCGCGGCTGATATGCTCCATACCGGCTTCATTATCTACCACTACGTATTTGTAATTCGGAATCAGCTTTGCCAGCTGTGCCTGCAGCAATCCGTTCACATAGCAGTAGCAGCCCTGTCCCTGTGACCTTCCCATCACCAGAAGATCATAGTCATCATCCTCCGCAAGACAGCGCTGAAGCATCATCTCCGTGTAGTCCGCTTTCGTCATTCCAGAGGGAATGCTTTTATCGAGCTTATCTGCGTCATGGAGTACGGTCTCCCGCACATCACCGAGCGTCATTTCTACGTCAACGCCAAGCACCTCGTTCAGGTTCGAGTTCGCGTCAGCATCCACCGCAAGGATCGGACGTTTTCCTTCCCCGCACATCGTCTGAATCAGCAGACCGCCGAGTGTTGTCTTGCCGACGCCGCCTTTTCCCGCAATCGCAATCACATGCGCCATGAAATGCATGCCTCCTTTATTTCCGCGAAGCAACGAGCCAAGCAGACGCGCTTACACGGATATTGGGCGACTGTCGCAAGGGTCAAATACCCCCGATGCTTGCATCGCCGCAAATTTGATACCCCGTATGCTTGTATCGGAGTATTTGACTTTCATATAAACACAAATTCGGATCAGAATACGAAAAATCACGCGACATCCTCACAATTGATTTCTACCTTGCCGCCGGTCAGATCCGCCATAGCCAGCGTGCCCTCAATCGTCTTTCTCTCACCCATCACATCGGTAAGAGTAATCTGATGCCCGTCCACCTCAATTTTGCTGACATACTCCAGAATGATGCTGTCGGGCTCATTTTTCGCGTATACTGTTGCCAGACACATATTGCGCCACCTCCTTCTGTATGATTCTTTCATGATTCTTAGTTTTCCTGTACCATCGAAAGCGCAAGCTTCAGATAAAGATTCCCTTTCTGGAACTCATCCACTGCTTTTTGGATCTGCTCCGCAGCAGCTTCTTTTCCATCCTCGCGAAACTTCTCCGCTACCTGATCAAGCTCTACGGCATGATGCTCGTTATGCTTCAGCATATAGTCAAGCAGCGCTACCATCTTATCGCCCTGTGCAGGCTCATTTCCATTTGCACTGCACGCACCACAATGTTCGTGAGAATGTCCACCCTCATAATCAGGGCAATGTTCATGAGAATGGTTGTGCTCCTCCTCATGACCGTGCTCATGGGTATGCGGATGTGAATGCTCATACGTATGGGTATGAGTATGCGTATGCTCTTCGTTTTCGTGCGAATGCGGAAGCGGATTTCCGCTTTCATCCTGAACCAGATGCATAAATGTACCCCTTTCTCTTTGCAATTACATCTTTCAATCAGATATTTGCTCTGTACTACCTCATCAGCGGAAAGAGTATAGTTTTCTATGATTGTTAATTTTTTCACGTATAAACGCACAAAAAAACAGCATCCCCCCGCCACGGATACCTTATACTATCACAAATGCCCGAAAAATACAATGATTTCCCGGGCAATTTCAAATTAAGTATTAAAAAAATACAAAGAATTTACATCGTCTTTTCTTTCCGTTTACTGCCAGGGTGTCAGTGAGTTTTCTACCCCCATATCCCGCAGCATCAGATCGGACACCGTCTCTTTCGGATTTTTTCCCTCAAACAATATCTTATTCACCTGCTCAATGATCGGCATTTCAACGCCGTACTTCTTAGCGAGGGCAACAACAGACTTGGTTGAATAAACGCCCTCCACAACCATATTGACTTCCTTCATCGCCTCTTCCATGGAATACCCCTGTCCCAGAAGAATTCCGGCACGGCGGTTGCGGCTGTGCATACTCGCGCAGGTAACAATCAGATCGCCGATCCCGGTAAGCCCGCAGAACGTCTCAAACTGTCCGCCCATCTTGATTCCAAGCCGTGCAATTTCTACGATGCCGCGCGTAATCAGCGCTGCCTTTGCGTTGTCGCCATATCCCATTCCATCTGCAATACCAGCCGCAAGGGCAATTACATTTTTCAGAGAACCGCCAAGTTCAATTCCGATCATATCAGAGCTGATATAGACACGAAATACAGGGCTCATAAACAGCTTCTGCAGCATCCGCGCCGTCTGCTCGTTCTTCGCGCCGATCACAACCGCAGTGGGCATACCGCGCCCTACTTCTTCCGCATGGCTTGGACCGGAAATCACCGCTGTCTGCGCCTGCGGTATTTCATCCTCAATCACATCCGTCATCGTCATGAGGCTGCCTTCCTCAATGCCTTTTGCCGCATTCACGATCACTGTGCCGTCTGCGACCAGCGGCTTCATTTTTCTGGCAGTCTCCCGCACAACTGCCGACGGGCTGACCATGATAAGAATATCCTGCCCCGGAACCGCGGCCGCAAGATCTGAAGTCACCTGAATCTGTTCCGGAATAGTAACTCCAGGGAGCTTTGATGGGAGCTCATGAGCGGTGCGGATCTGTTCCGCGTCTGATTCCAGAAAAGACCAGAGGGTCACCTCATTTCCATTTTCACATAATAATTTCGACAGGGCGAGCCCCCAACCGCCCGCGCCGATCACTCCGATTTTTGCCATATCGTATCCTCCATTTGCATGTCTGACGAGTCCTGCTTTTTATGATAATCCAGACACAGGATTCCGCGCTTATTGTTTTTTTACCAGAAATCCGGCTTTTCTCTCTTCTCCCTTACGCAGGCGATCGATGTTGCCTCGATGCATATAAAATGCCAGTACCGTCACAACCGCCGCCACAACGTACATTTCATTCAGGTACCTTTGCGTCATTCCAAATAAACCAAGCTGTCCGAATATAACTGTTTCAATCAGGAATCCGGCTGCTACAACCAGAGAACCGACCGATACATAGCCAGTCAGAAACAGTCCGGCGCAAAAACCAAGGATTGCAAGCCCGCACAAAGGACGGTTGATCGCAAAAATGGTCCCACCGGTGGTCGCAATCCCTTTTCCGCCATGAAACTTTAAGTAAAAGGGAAAATTATGCCCCAGCACCGCACCGAAGCCGGTATACAGACACAATAACGGCCAGATATCGGCATAATTTTTGCCAAAAATCAGCCAGGCAGCCACTGCGGCAAAGATTGCTTTAAAAGCGTCTCCGATAAATGTTACCGCTCCCCACCCTTTTCCCAAAGTGCGGAACATATTCGTCGTACCGGCGTTCCCGCTGCCATAGTTTCGGATATCGATTCCATGCAGCCGCCCAATAATATAACTGGTCTCAAACAGACCAAACACATAACCGATTGCCAGACATGCCAAACGTTCCATTTATTTTTCGTTATCCTTTCGTTCCCTGACAATAAATTTCAGCGGAGTACCACGAAAGCCAAAGGCATCGCGGATCCGATTTTCCAGGTATCTTAAGTAAGAAAAGTGCATCAGTTCTTTATCATTGACAAATACCACAAAAGTAGGCGGCTTCACGCGTGCCTGTGTAATGTAAAACAGCTTCAGACGCTTTCCTTTATCGGTCGGCGGCTGCTGCAGAGCGACCGCCTCTGCCATAATCTCGTTGAGCACACCCGTCTTTACGCGCATAGACTGATTCTGGATCACCATGTCGATGGTCTCAAACAGCTTAGGAAGGCGCTGCCCAGTCTCAGCAGAAATAAAAATAATCTCCGCATACGGCATATAGGAAAGCACCTGACGGATTTTAGCTGTATACTCATAAATAGTCTTGTCATCCTTTTCGATGGCGTCCCACTTATTGACCGCAATTACAATTCCCTTGCCGCGCTCATGGGCGATACCTGCGATGTGCGCATCCTGCTCGGTCACACCTTCGGTAGCGTCTATCATCATAACCACCACGTCCGCCCGCTCCACCGCGGAAACGGTACGGATTATACTGTAGCGCTCGATATCTTCTTTTATCTTATTCTTGCGGCGCAGTCCGGCTGTATCAATAAATACATACTCCTGCCCGTTCCACTTAACTGCCGCATCTACTGCGTCACGCGTTGTTCCCGCAATATCGGTCACAATCAGGCGGTTTTCCCCGAGAAGCTTATTAATCAGAGACGATTTGCCGACATTCGGCTTACCCACAATGGCGATGCGCGGACGCTCGTCCTCCTCCATATAAACCTTTTCCGGGTCAAAATAAGAGGTCACCGCGTCCAGCATATCGCCCAATCCCTGTCGGTTCGCCGCAGAAATCGGCACCGGATCTCCTATCCCCAGATTATAAAACTCATAAACATCTGCCTGATATTTTTTGAAGCTGTCTACTTTATTTACCGCCAAAACGACTGGTTTTTTCGAGCGCCGAAGCATATCTGCCACTTTTGCGTCCGAATCCACCAGACCTTGCTGGCAATCTACGAGAAAAATAATCACATCCGCCGTATCAATGGCAATCTGCGCCTGCTCACGCATCTGGGAAAGCATAATATCCCTGCTCTCCGGCTCAATCCCCCCTGTATCAATCAGGGTAAAATTCAGGTTCAGCCATTCTACATCTGTATAGATGCGGTCCCTCGTAACCCCTGGCGTGTCCTTCACAATCGAAATGTTGGAACCAGCCAACGCGTTAAATAACGTGGATTTTCCCACATTCGGTCTTCCGACAATTGCAACAATAGGTTTCATAAAATGTCCTCACTTCATTTTCCAACTACTGCGCTCACAAAATCACGCCCGTCTGATTCAACAATACGGATCGGAACAGATAAGCTTTTTTCCAGGTCCTCGACACAGATATCATCCAGAAATACCCTCTCGCCGCTTCGAAGCATACTGCACGGAAGCAGAAGCTCTTCCCCAAGCGGTCTGTCCACCAGCTGTGCCAGTAAATCCGTCCCGGTAAGCAATCCGGCAACGGTAATCTGTTCGCCAAAAAAGTCATTACGAATCTCATAAACATGGCAGGTAATATTCGGATGCTGTCCACGGATACGGTCACACAGGCGGCGTATATAAGGACCGGCAAGCATCCCGGTCGCAATAGAGACTTCCCGGGGATTCTCATCTTGAAAAGCCTCCGGAACACCCGCCTCTTTTTTCTCCATCACTTCTGTCTCTTCACACAGTGCTTCCCCGACTTCCTCCACCAAAAGCCGCATCATGCCGACGCCATTCTCCAGCTGCAGATATCCGTCATAACGATCTTCTTCCGGAAAATCACGGCCAGCCAAAACATACCACTCGTCAGAAGCATGAATAAAATGCAGCCCATAATCCCTGTAAATTTTTTTCTGCCAGTTTTCTATACAGTCAATGACCTTACAGGCATCTTCCGAAGTAAATGCCTCCAAAGGATATAAACCATCCCGAAACTTCGTCAGGCCGACCGGTACTACCGACACACTGCGAAGCTGGGGAAGATACCCGGTCAATTCCTGTATAGAAGCATTTAAATCCTCTCCGTCATTGATGCCGCGGCAAAGAACAATCTGCCCATTCATCTCAATCCCGGCGTCCGCCATGCGGCGCACCTTGGGAAAAATATCCCCCGCAAACCGGTTCCGCAGCATCTCACAGCGGAGAGACGGATTCGTAGTATGAAACGAAATATTGATTGGCTCCAGATGGTAGCGGATAATACGGTCAATATCGTGGTCGCTCATATTGGTCAGGGTAACATAATTTCCCTGCAAAAAAGAAAGCCTGGAATCGTCATCTTTAAAATACAGTGTATCACGCATTCCCTTCGGCATCTGATCGATAAAACAGAAAATACAGTGATTCCGGCAGGAACGATACTCATCCATCAGAGAATTCTCAAAAGTAATGCCCAGATCCTCCTCGAATTCTTTTTCAATCTCCAGCTCCCACTCTTCCCCATTCTCCTTGCGCACCTGTACGGTCAGATATTCTTCATTGATCAGATAATGGTAATCGAAGACATCTTCGATCTCCTGTCCATTCACAGAGAGCACGAAATCGCCCGGCGCAAGCTCCAGTTCTTCCGCGATACTTCCCGGCTCAACCTCTGCTATTTTATGTTCCAAACGTTCCTTTTTCATATCTTATGGACTCAGTCCTTCTTGTGGATTTTTGAGAGCAGCTCATGAATCTTCGCAGTCGGCGTCTCAATATTGCTCAGCGTCGAATCATGGTTCAGGGTCTCAATGATCGTAGCAAGGAACTTCGTCATGTCCGCCTCCGCATAATATGGCTTTGAAAGAAGCTCCGGATTCCGGTAATGAAGATTCGTCGTCACCACTTTCGTAATATATCCCTGCTCATAGTAGCGGTCAAATTTCTCAAGCCCATTGGTGAACAGGCCAAATGTCGTGCACACGAAAACGCGCTTCGCGCCGCGCTCTTTGACCTGCTTTGCGACATCAAGCATACTTTCACCGGAAGAAATCATGTCGTCCACGACGATCACATCTTTTCCTTCGACAGAATCACCCAGGAACTCATGCGCTACAATCGGATTCTTCCCATCCACAATGACGGAATAATCCCTTCTTTTATAGAACATACCCATATCCACGCCAAGGATACCGGAAAAATAAACCGCACGGCTCATCGCCCCCTCATCCGGGCTGATAATCATCAGATGGTCGTTGTCAATCTGAAAATCCTCCACATTGTCTACCAGCGCTTTGAGGAACTGATAGGTCGGCATAAAAGAGTCAAAACCACTTAACGGTATCGCATTCTGCACACGGGGATCGTGCGCGTCAAAAGTAATAATATTAGAAACGCCCATATCCACCAGCTCCTGTAAAGCCAGGGAGCAGTCCAGAGATTCTCTTTTGGAGCGCTTGTGCTGTCTCCCCTCATAGAGGAAAGGCATCACGACATTTACCCGTTTCGCCTTACCATTCGCAGCGGCAATAATACGCTTCAGATCCTGGAAATGATTGTCTGGGGACATATGATTCACATGTCCGCAGACCGTATAAGTAAGACTATAATTACAAACATCAACAAGAATATACAGGTCCGTCCCGCGGACAGAGTCATTGATCTGTCCTTTTCCCTCACCGGTGCCAAAACGCGGACAGCTGCAGTCAAGCAGATAGGTATCTGCAATATACCCGGGCTGAGAGATCACATTGTGGTTCTCCGGTTTCAGATGACTGTTTTTTCTGGACTCCACAAGGCAGGCGTCCACTGCCGCCCCAAATTCACGGCATCCTTCCAGCGCTGCTATTTTCAATGGACCGACCGGCATGATCTGATCCAGCGATTCTAATTCGGACATTGGTCTCCCCCTCTTTCGTACATCGTACGTTCGCTATAACTTTTTCAGAATGCAGCTTTCCACTCACCGGAAACAGGAAAAGCGAAAAGAACGTCATTCCGTAAAATTACGCAAGAAGTATAGCATCTCGCGTCCGGTGCGTCAATAAAAAAGTGAGCTTCTACTCTTTCAGTGCCAGGAATCCCGCCAGATTTCCACGCTTTCCATGTGAGGCCCGATGAGAGAAAAAGATTTCCGGATTACAGCAGGTACACAGATCAGTGACAGTGATATGTTCCGGACGAAGACCGGCACGCAGCATATTTTGCCTGCAGCACTCCCACAGATTCAGCTGATACTTCTGAGCATCGCCAGCCAATTCGTTTATGTGCCTTTCCGGCTTCGTTGTCTCTTTCTTTGTGAAAAGAACCGGCCAAAGAGTCTCTGGAAATCCTTCACGCACCTGCCGGATGACATCCTCACCGACCTCATAGCAGTCCTGACAGATGGATGGGCCAATTGCCGCCACCAGATCGGAAGGGTGCGTTTCATACAGCTTCTTCATTTTCTCAACGGTTGCCCCGGCGATGTCATTCACCGTTCCGCGCCAGCCGGAATGAGACAGGCCAATCGCCTTATGAACCGGATCTACGAAAAAAAGCGGCACACAGTCCGCGTAAAAGGTCGTCAGAACAACTCCCGGCACATTCGTCACCAGGCCATCCACATCCTTGTAATCCCTCTCGCGCAGGTATCCTTTTCCGCAATCCTTTTCCGTCACTTCACGCACATTCGTCGTGTGCGTCTGATAAGAAAAGACCATGCGTTCATACGGAAATCCAATCGCAGCGGCGATTCTGTGAAAATTCTCTTTTACACGTTCCGGGTCATCCCCACGCGTAAAGCTCAGATTCATCTCGCTAAGCTCATGCTCACTGACCCCGCCAATGCGGCTGCTAAATCCATGCACCAGAAAAGGAAGTTCGTCATACGCTGGAACCGTAAAGTAGAGAACACCGTTCCTTGTATTCTCCTGCAGATGATTTCCATACTTTTTCCTGAGCAAATGCATCATTTCGTTACTCCTGTTCGTTTCATGTCCTTTTGTCGCTCGAATCATTTTAATCATCGTTGCCCAAAGCAGTCATATGCCCGGAATCTTATGTCCAGAACGCGTCCGGTATCACCCGCACCCGGTTTCCTTCAAAAGCAACCACGTCAAACCGCACCGGCGTCTCCTCTGGTAAATGATGCTCCATCAGATACCACCGCGCTACGCGGATAATGCGCTGCTGCTTTTTGAAATCCACTGCTTCCGCCGCACTTCCACTGTTTTCGTCCGCCCGATACTTTACTTCAATGAATACAAGATATTCTTTATAGCGGGCAACCAGATCAATCTCTCCCATGCGGGAACGGTAGTTCCGGCAGACAATCCGATAGCCCAGCGATTCCAGATGGGCAGCTGCCCGTGCTTCGTATTCAGAACCGACGGCACGTTTATTCATTCACATTCCCCCACAAAATGCCCGATAAAGGTCTTCCTGTGAATTGGCGATGGCCCATATTTCTTTAACGCCTCAATATGCGCCGCTGTGCCATAACCCTTATGGGCTGCAAACCCGTATTCCGGCATGATTTTATCGTATTCCAGCATCAGCCGGTCCCTGGTCACTTTCGCCAGCACACTGGCAGCCGCAATCGAAAGACTTTTTCCATCGCCGCCTATGATCGGTACCTGGCGGAAGGTAATCTCAGGAATGGTTACCGCATCGTTCAGCAGCACCTGCGGCTGCGGACGCAGCATGGAAATTGCTTCCCGCATAGCTTCATAGGTTGCCTGCAAAATATTAATTTCATCAATCCGGGCAGGAGAAGCCATGCCAATTCCATACGCAACCGCTTTTTCCTCTATCTCTGCAAATAATTCTTCCCGTCTCGCCGGCGTCAGCTTTTTGGAATCGTTCAGATAGAGAATCTCACAATCCGCGGGTAAGATCACCGCACCGGCAACCACCGGCCCCGCAAGAGGTCCGCGCCCGGCCTCATCAATCCCGCAGACCAGTCCGAGTTTTTCGTATTTATGCTCATAGATACGCATCTGCTCCAGCCGTTTCCGCTCAACAGTCAGGCGGTCCAGTTTTTTCTGATATTGCACAATCAGGCCGCGGACACCGCTTCTGCTGTCGTTTTCATATTCCTTAAACAACTGCAAAAGCTCAGCTTCCCCGGCCTGTGAAAATTGTTCTCTGATTTCTTTGATCTGCTTCATCCTGCCTCCCACAGATTTCATTCCCGCGTAGCAACGAGCCAATTACCCCAGCAGTCCGATCGACTCAAACGGCCAGATCCGCAAAATTGCTTTTCCAAGGATCTGATCTCTTGTTATGTTTCCAACACTCGGCTCCCGGCTGTCCGTACTATTATTGCGGTTATCACCAAGGACAAAATATTCCTGATCACCAAGCGTAATCTCCGCGGACGCCAGACCCGGATTCCGGATTTCTTCATTGCCATAAGGATCCTCTAAAGCTTCCCCGTTGATATATATGACGCCGTCAGCGATCTGTACAGTCTCCCCCGGCAAGCCAATGATCCGCTTGATATAATACGTATCTTCCTGGTACTGGAATGGAAAAACGACGATATCGAACCGTTTCGGATCCGTGAAACGATAGGAAATCAGATCGACAATCAGCTGATCCCCATCGTTCAGCGCCGGATACATGGAATCTCCACGTACCTCCGTGCGTTCCCCGACATAATTTACCATCAAATATGCCGCACAGCAGAGCAGCACAAAATAGAAAATCCAGCTTAATGCTTCCCGTACAATGCTTTTTTTCTTCTTTCCTGTCTTTTTTTCAGTCTTTTTCTCACCCTTTTTCAAGTGCTTCCCCTCAAACTTCCCCTGTATCCCCTGATATGGCTGGCACTGCCCCCTTGCACGATTACTGATGCGTCAGGAAACCAAAACTGCTAAACGGCCAGATCCGCAGCCATGCCTTGCCGACAATCGAATCGCGGCTCACATTGCCGACGCGCTCTGTACGGCTGTCCGTACTATTGTTGCGATTGTCACCGAGGACAAAATATTCATCTTCCCCAAGCGTAATCTCCTCACTGGCCCGTCCCGGGTTCTCAATCGTCTCTTTGCCGTAATTCTCCTCAAGCAATTCGCCATCGATGTAAATATTACCGTCCTCATCAATACGGACAGTCTCTCCCGGAAGGCCAATGATACGCTTGATATAGAGCTCATCCGAATCCTCATAAGGCTTAAATACGATAATGTCAAAGCGCTGTGGATCGCCAAAGCGGTACGACAGCTTTTCCACAATCAGATTATCTCCATCCTGAAGAGTGTCATTCATAGAACGCCCGTCTACCACTGTCCGCTGGCCGACAAAATGCAAGATCAGCCAGGTAGCCAGAATCACAAAAGCAATATATAAGATCCAGCTTACGATCTCTCTCTTCGGATCCACTTTTTCCACCTCTTTACTGGAGTTGTTCTGCTTATTTTCCCCGCTCATTGTCTCTGTTCATCTTCTTTCTTATATTATCACCATGTTTTCATTCCACACATGCAGCGTCGCAAAGACGTGCTTTTACTACATCATATTTTCTCATCCGCAAACAAGTGTAATCTATAACGGCACCCGTTCCAATGTCATTCGGCCGATTCGCCCACTTCGGAAATCATCCAGCAAAAATGCCGCCGCTTTTTCATAGTCCGGCTCATTCCCGGTACGGATACAGCCACGCACTCTGGCAATTTCACCCAGAAGAACCGCCGCATCGGCTTCCTCGGCAATCTGATAACGGGCAGTCAGAAAGCCCGGATAATTATCCTGTATAAACCGAAGCACCCACAAGGCCAGATCTTCCGTCTGAATAATTTCATCGCGGATCGATCCTAATGCCGCAAGTCTCTGCCCCACCTGTGGATCATCGATCTTTGGCCAGAGAATTCCCGGCGTGTCCAGAAGTTCAACGTTTTTATTCAGACGAATCCATTGCTTTCCACGCGTCACGCCAGGCTTATTCCCCGTCTTTGCGCAGGCTTTCCCCGCAAATGAATTAATAAACGTCGACTTTCCAACATTTGGAATGCCAGCCACCATCGCGCGCACCGGGCGGTTCAATATTCCCCTTTTCCGGTCGCGCTCTATTTTTTCCTGACAGGCCTCCATAATCACACTTTGAATCCGCTTCATGCCAGCGCCTGTCCTGGAATTGACCGCCGCCGCAAAAAGGCCCTGCCCGCGAAAATACGTTTCCCAGCTGACATTCTGCCGTTCATCAGCCATATCAGCCTTATTCAGCAAAATCACACGGGATTTGTTTTTTCCTAATTCATCTATATCCGGATTCCGCCCCGACAGCGGAGCACGCGCGTCTGCCAGCTCAATGACCAGGTCAACCAGCTTCACGTCTTCCTGCATCATCCGCTTTGCTTTCGTCATATGTCCCGGATACCACTGATACGCCATACAGACCTCCTGTTCCTGGAACGGGCTACAGGTCACACCCCGGCCAGATTTACGTTATTTTATCCTCTATAGGTGTGACCAATCACAGTCAAATCAGTCTGCTGCAGGTCTGCGCTGTGCAACGATCTGAACGGTTTTCATTCAACTCACAAATCCCCAATGCTCCGAGGGAGAAATCACAAACCACACCTTTCCCTCAATATAATCAATCGATACCACACCAACGTCTGCGTAACGGCTGTCCTCACTGTTGTTGCGGTTATCTCCGAGCACAAAATATTCCCTGTCGCCGAGCGTCACACCGTTCTCAGCAAGCCCCGGATCTGTAATCGAAGGAAAGTTTTTACTCTCAATGTAAACTTCCCCATCGATATAAATCATACCATTTTTTATCTGAATCGTCTCACCGGGCAAGCCAATGACACGCTTGATACTCGTATAGGCAGTACTGCTTCCATTTGGTTTAAACGCAATCACATCTCCCCGATCCGGCGTGCTGAACTGATAGGCAAAGGTATTCAGCAGCACTGTGTCCCCACCGGAGAGAGTGGTATTCATAGACTGACCGATATTCGTCCGCGTCTGCCCGAAAAAATAAACGACCACATAGGCAAACAGAATCGCGACCAGAATCTCAAATGCCCATAAAAGAATATTTCGAAATACGGATTTCTTTTTCGTATTCACGGAAGCCCCCCTGAAGTGAAGATTTCACGTGCTGCGGTTTTCAGAACAGCAAGCAAAAAAGGGAGAATACATGAATGTAATCTCCCTGATCCGATCCTTATTTCACAAGCTCTTTTACTTTCGCTTTCTTTCCTACGCGTCCTCTCAGGTATGTCAGCTTCGCGCGTCTTACTTTACCGCGTCTCACGACTTCAACTTTCTCTACGGATGGGGAATGCAGCGGCCAGGTCTTCTCAACGCCTACGCCATTGGAATTCTTACGAACCGTGAATGTGGCACGGACGCCGCCGCCCTGCTTCTTCATAACGATTCCTTCAAACACCTGAATTCTCTCGCGGTTTCCCTCTTTGATCTTACCGTACACTCTGACGGTGTCGCCTACAGAAAACTGCGGAACCTCAGCCTTCAGCTGAGCGTCCTCAATCTTTTTGATAATATCGCTCATTGTGGATCTCCTTCCTATACTGGATGTTCGTAATACGCGTGCTTCTGACCCTGTTTGCTTCAGACTTTTTCACTAAATCAAATCCCGTATCGGACCAATAAATCAGTTCGAAGCGGCAGGCCCGCACAGACTGCATCAGAGGACCATCTTTTTTCACAACGCAAATCAGTGTAGCATGATTCCCGACAAAATGCAAGAAAATATTAACTGATTTTACAAACTTTTTCCTGCAAGTTTGTCCCTTTTCCTTTCAATCGCTGAACTTTAAAGATATCCCTAACAGATTTTTCAGCACAGAGATTTCTTCGGCCGAAAGTCCGTTATCCGTTTCACTTTCAAGAAGCTTCCGCAAATATTTCAGATCTTCCTTATTAAGGTTTTCCTTTTTAAGAAGATCCGGTCGATTCCGAAACGTCCGCAGCAGAGATTGTTCGTGGCGCCAGCGATCCACGTTTCCATGATGACCAGACAAAAGTACCGGAGGAACCGGACAGCCTCGCCAAATCTCCGGACGGCTGTACTGCGGATATTCCAGAAGCCCGTCCGAAAAGCTCTCCGATACGCCAGAATCGGAATTGCTGAGGACTCCAGGCACCATGCGGGAAATCGCGTCCATCATCACCATCGCTGGAAGCTCTCCTCCGGTCAGAACATAGTCTCCGATGGAAACATAATCTGTGACTATCGCTTCCAAAACGCGTTCGTCTACCCCTTCATAATGTCCGCAGAGAAAAGCCAGATTCTCTTCCTGTGCAAGCTCCTGCGCCATCGCCTGGTGAAACACACGTCCCTGCGGCGTCAGATAGACCAGACGGATTTTATCCTGCGCCCTGGTCTGCCGCAGCAGATCTTCATAGGCACGATAAATCGGCTCCGCCTGCATCACCATGCCGGCGCCGCCTCCATAAGGATAATCATCAATTCGACCATTCCCGGTAACCGAGTAATCGCGAATATTAATCGTCTTAAGAGAAAGCAGACCTTTTTCCATCGCGCGGCCGGTGATACTTGTGTGCATTCCCTGCTCGATCATTTCCGGAAATAAAGTCATTACATAAAAATTCATTCCAGAAGGCCCTCCAGCAGGTGTACCAGCATACTTCCCTTTTCGATATCAACCGCAAGGATACACTGCCGGATCGCCGGAATCAGCACCTCACGTCCATCTGATAAAGTCACCGCATAGACGTCGTTTGCACCGGTCTGCAGCACATCCGTCAGTTCACCGAGAAAATACATCGGCTCCGTCTCGAACTCATCCGCATTCGTCTCTTCCGATTCAGTGACGCCTTTCACGGCAGCCTGCGGCTCATCCGTGTATACCTTCAGTCCAATCAGATCAGCAATGAAGTACTCTCCTTCTTCGAGCTCCACCGCATTCTTTCGGGTGACATAGAGCGGACATCCACGAAAGCTTTCCACATCTTCAATCCGGTCAAGTCCGCGAAATTTCACAATCACCATGTTTTTGAAAAACTTTACACGCTCCACCTCAAGCTCACGCAAAGCGTCCGCCGTATTCTCTCTGGCAGCCTGGCTTTCTGGCTTTCCAAGCAAAACGGATTTCAGTTTTTTAAACCGCATCGGATCATCTGTCGTAGGAAAAACCTTGACTTCACCGATCAGGCCATGTGTGGAAGTGACTGCTCCCACCTGTAAAATATCCTGCATCTTCTTTCCTCATTTATCCTCAGAACAGCAGACTGCCTCTGAACGGTTACAAAATGAGGAACTGTCCTCACAAGTCACGGGTTCACTTCCGCCAATCCGCACATACTCCGACAGTTCCTCATTCCTGTTCTGAACGATTACTGTAAAATGTCAACGACAACTTTTCTGTCTTCTTTCGTCGCCGCAGCCTTTACCACAGAACGAATCGCTTTCGCGATCCTCCCCTGTTTACCGATCACTTTTCCCATATCAGAAGAAGCGACACGTAATTCTAATACCAGTGTGTTTCCACTTTCTTTTTCCGTAACTTCGACTTCGTCCGGATGTTCAACCAGAGATTTTGCAATTACTTCCAACAGCTCTTTCATGCCTGCTTACCTCCGATTATTTTTCAATACCGGCCAGCTTGAAAAGCTTTCCAACTGTCTCAGTCGGCTGAGCTCCGCTCGCAAGCCACTTCTTAGCCAGATCTTCATTGATCTTGAACTCACTCGGATTTGCGTTAGGATTGTAGGTACCAATCTCCTCGATGCATCTTCCGTCTCTCGGAGATCTCGCGTCTGCAACCACGATTCTATAGAAAGGATTCTTCTTCTTACCAGTCCTTCTTAAACGAATCTTTACTGCCATTTCATTCACCTCCTGTTAGAATAATGTATTTATCAGGCAGGGCTCACACTTCTACCTGCCCGATTCAAAAAGGAAGTTTAAACTTACCTCTTTTCGCACCTTTGCCTCCGAACATCCCGGAGTACTGCTTCATCATCTTGCGGCTCTGTTCAAACTGCTTCACCAGGCGGTTCACCTCACTGATGTCTACGCCCGCGCCTGCCGCGATCCGGCGCTTTCTGGAAAGATTCAGAATATCGGGATTCGATCGCTCCTTCGGAGTCATCGAGAGGATGATCGCCTCAATCTGCGCCATCTTCTTCTCATCCACAGCATCCTCCAGCTGCTTCATCTGCGCGCCGCCCATACCGGGCATCATACTGAGGACACTGGAAATGCCTCCCATATTCTTCATCTGATTCATACTTTCAAGGTAATCGTCAAAGCCAAACTGCGCCTTCCGGAGCTTCTGCTCCATGTCTTTGGCCTTTTCCTCGTCAATGTTCTCCTGCGCCTTCTCAATCAGGGAAAGCACATCTCCCATACCAAGAATACGGGACGCCATGCGGTCCGGATAGAACTGCTCCAGATCAGAGAGCTTCTCACCCATACCGGCATACAATATCGGCTTGCCGCAGGTCGCCTTAATCGAAAGCGCCGCGCCGCCTCTCGTATCACCATCCAGCTTCGTAAGGATCACACCGTCGATACCGATCTTTTCCTCAAACATGGTGGCGACATTCACCGCATCCTGTCCAGTCATCGCGTCGACAACCAAAACCGTCTGATCCACCTCAACGGCTTCCTTGATCTCCTGCAGCTCGCGCATCATATCTTCATCGACATGCAGACGTCCTGCTGTGTCCAGGAACACCAGATTCAGGTTGTGCTCTTTCGCATAGCTCACAGCCTCCTGCGCAATGCGCACCGGTCTTTCCTTATCCCCAAGGGAAAAAACCTCCACGCCCTGCTTCTCGCCGTTGATCTGCAGCTGCTTAATCGCAGCCGGGCGGTACACGTCACAGGCCACCAGCAAAGGTCTGCGGCCTTTGGACTTAAACTTGCCCGCCAGCTTGGCGGCAGTGGTCGTCTTACCTGCACCCTGCAGACCGGCCATCATCACAACCGATACTTCATTCGCAGGCCGCAGCGCAAGCTCCGTCGTCTCCGAACCCATCAGAGATACAAGCTCATCATTGACAATCTTGATCACCATCTGCCCTGGATTCAGGCCATTCATGACATCCTGTCCAATCGCCTTCTCCTCGACCGACTTAATAAACTGCTTTACTACCTTGAAGCTGACGTCCGCCTCCAGAAGAGCCATCTTGACTTCCTTAAGCGCGGTCTTCACATCCGCCTCCGTCAGTCTTCCCTTACTGCGCAGGTTCTTAAATACATTCTGCAGTTTTTCCGATAAGCTTTCAAAAGCCATTCTGCAACTCCTCTATCGAAAGTCTGAATCTGTTACAGGTCACACCACGACCAAATCTACGTTTTCTCAGTCACTACAAGTGTGACCTGCAACGGCATCCGTCCATTTAAAATCGCTTCGCGATGGGCCGGATGCCCGAAAACACTACGTTTCCACTCCGCCCCCCGCAGCAAGTGCGTGGTGCGGGTCTGACCAGTAACCTGATTCTCTCTTATAACTCTTCCAGAATCTGCGCCGACAGGTTCGAAACCTGTTCAGCAAATATCTGTGCGTCCATCTCTTCGTAATGTGTGGACAGCTCCTGGATTCGCTGCGCTTTCGCCCTAATATCCAGAAAACGCTCTACCAAATGCAGCTTTGACTCGTATTCTTCCAGAATCTTACCGGAGCGCTTCACCAGATCATGCACGCCCTGTCTGCTGACGCCGAATTCCTCAGCCGCTTCCGAATACGAAAGATCATTCTGCATTACTGCCTCGTAAACTTCTCTCTGGTGCTCTGTGAGCAGTTCCCCATAAAAATCATACAGAAGCGTCTGCCGTAATACCTCGTCCATGTCCATCACCGCCGCTTACTATACACAAAAAAAATGGTCCTGTCAAGTATTTTTTCTTGACAGGACCATTTTTTTCTATTGGCAAGCCTTTTGTTCTATGCTACGTTTGAAATTGACAGAAAAACCGAAGAGACCAACCTGGGCGACTTGATCACAGACGCAATGCTCTGGTACGTGACAAAGGATGGCGTAGACACCCTCGGAATCGCGGAAGAAAACATCGTAGCGATCACAAACGGTGGCGGCATCCGTGCAACAATTGAAGCAGGCGACATCACAATGAACGACATCAATACCGTCCTTCCGTTCGGCAACACCGTAGCAGTCGTATATGTGACCGGCGAGGTTCTCCTGGAATCCCTGGAAGCTTCCACCTACAGCACACCGGAAGCAATCGGCGCATTCCCGCAGACCTCCGGCATTGAGTTCACAGTCGACACAACCATCGCTTACGACGAAGGCGAACAGTACGAAGGCTCCACCTACTATGGCCCGGCTTCCATCCAGCGTGTCACCATCACCTCCATCAACGGACAGGAATTCGATCCGGAAGCCACCTATGCGGTAGTAACCAACGACTTCCTGGCAGCAGGCGGCGACACCTACTACGCATTCTCAGTATCCGATGTCATGGACACAGGCGCACCGATGGATGAAGCAGTCATCGCATACATCGAAGAAAAACTCGGCGGCGTGATCACGGCAGACGCCTACGGCGAAGCCCGCGGCGACATCACCATCATCGCAGACGAGACCGAAGCTGCGGAAGAAGAAACATTAGAACCGGCAGCTTAAAAAAGCTGACATATACAGCAGAAAAGAGGGGCGGCAACGTCCCTCTTTTTATACAATAAAAAAACTCTACTGACTTCCCTATCAGATAACATTTTCGCACACAGATGCGCACCTTTAGAGCCAAATAATCTTCAAAGCACTTCGATCCTGCAGTGATGGTCTTTTTTCTTCCTGTCATAGCCGATACCCACCATCCGTATCTGTCCGATATGGCGTTTTTTCTCTGCCATCTTCCCCTGAAATTTAAGGACGTATTTTCTATCCTTTATCTGCTGAATTGCTGCCTCCGGCGTATCATCAACCTTCAGTTCCAGGATGATCCCATCATCCCCCGGTCGTTCCGGATAAAAAATAAAATCAACATACCCTTCTCCTGCTTTATTTTCACGCTCTACATAATAAAAATCACGGGCGGCAAGATACACGAGGTTTACAATCGCCGTTAATTCCGTCTCATTATTGTAATCCAACAATGGAGTTTCCGTATCGTGTGCAAATTGCAGAACCTCTTCCATTGTCTTTGTATCACCCTTCAGCGTTGCCTGGAGCATCCGATCTGAAGCAACTGCCAGTCTATGGATATAGCCGAGATCCTTTTGACTGCGGATGGTCTTAGCAAACTCATCCATCAGCTCCTTGTTTGGAATGCGAACCTTCCCAGCCTCATAATTAAGAAAGCCATACACAACCATAGCAGAAAAAATCTCATCCTTCGTATCCAGATGCATGGCTGTTGCCGCAAACTCCTCTATCTTAGACGAAACAGATTCCCCCGCCACCATCAGTGCAATATCTTTCTTTACTCCGTCAACATCATTTACGATATATCTGGAAAGCTCAGAATAAGGACCTGTGGTAGTCCAGTAACTTGACAAACAATTATTGGTCAATGCCAAAACAACCGAACGCGGATTATACAGTTTCGTTCCGCCTGCGGTACAATAGCCATCATACCAGAGCCGTAAATCATCTCTTGTGACCACCGTTTTTTTTTCATTCTCCAGATAACGCGCATAAAGCATATCCACTTCATCATCTGAAAATCCGAAGTACTCACTGTACTTCGGCTGCGCTGCCATCGTGTATTCCAGAAAATTATTAATCGTCGACCCACTGGAATATTTAGCAATCGGAAGAACACCCGTCATATAGGTCAAAGCCACATACCCCGTATCTTTTGTCATAGCCGCAAGCCAGTTTATAAAACGATTCCGATCCTCATTTGTAATATAGCCCTTATGAAAAATGCAATCCCATTCATCAAACACAAGAATAAACTTCATTCTGGTCTGTGAATAAATCATACGCAGATCCTGCGTCACTGTCCCATTCTTGCGAAACTTCACATCTGGAAATGTTTCTCTCAAATCCTCCTGAAGAATTTCCTTAACCGAAGAGATAAACTGTTCATAGCTGTCCGTTTCATTCGCAGGCTCAATAAAATTAATATAAATCACATCGTACTGATTCATATAATTCCGATAATCAATCTCTTCTGGCTCATCAAAATTTTCATTTGGATTTTTTGCATCATTCTTTGCAATTTTCAAGCTATCAAAAATGCAGCTACTGTCGACACCCTTACCAAAAAAAGCAGCAACCATCGCAGCCATGATTGATTTTCCAAATCGTCTTGGGCGAGTAATACAAACATGATTATTCCCTTGCTCAACAAGAGGAATCAGTTCCCTCAGCATCTCTGTTTTGTCAACAAAATAAGGCTTTTTCGCTTCGCTTTCATATAAAGAAAAAGCGGATGCGCTATTCAGATAATACCCCATATAACCTGCACCCCTCCTCTACACCTCCTGCAACATCCCGGCTTTGATCTCAAGAACATTTTCTGTGAACAAGCAAGCAACAATTCCTTTTACTGACAATTTTCCCTGTTTTAGCGCCCTCCATATTAATGCAACAGTTACACTAGAATAATGCCACAAACAAAGGCATTTGGCAAGAGGCAAATGCCTTACATCACAGATCACAGGAATATCTTCATCACTGGTGTTACCAGCAGTGGCAAGACCTATCTGGCCTATGTGTTCGAAATAGAGGCTTGCAAGCAGCGCTATAAGACAAAGTATGTCCGTCCTCCTGACCTTCTCCTTGAACTGGAGATGGCTCGTAACGATGGGACTTACAAGAAAGTACAAGCCAAATATGTGAACCCGGTATTGCTCAGTCATCGATGAATGGCTTCTCCTTAAGCCGAATAAATCAGAGCAGCATGATATTCTGGAACTGCTTCACAGGAGACGTAAGAAATCATCCACGATTTTCTGTTCACAGTATGATTCCAGTGGCTGGTATGATCAGCTCGGCGGGGACAACAGCCCTCTTGCGGAAGCAATCATTGACCGCATCAAGTACGATGGGTACATAGTGAACATCATCCCTATCGATCCGGCGAACTATAAGTCCATGCGGGAAGTATACGGGATGGATCCGGCATTAAGCGTGTAAACTCGCATAGAAACAATAGTAATTAGCGGTTTCCGTTGCTGCGGATTACGGTTTCCGGTTTTCCGGAACAGCGGTTTCACCGCAACAGAATATTCAAACCGAAGAGATAAACTGTTCATACTAACAAAAATCATTTTTGCTTTTTCAATAAACGGGCTTTGATTACAATAACGCTCTTCCACAACTCATCTTTCGATTTCCAAAGCCAAAACACACAGAGAATAATATAAATTGCCACTCCCAAGATTATTTGCGTCAATAATGTAAGAATGGCACTACCCATCCACTTTCCTATTAAATTGACAACAAAACACATTATCAAACCAATAATAACAAATGGCACAATATCTCTAATATATTTCTTAATAGGCAAATATTTTCTTGAATATAAAGACTGAATTATACAAACAATAGCTTCTGCAGCAATCGTTCCCAATGAAGCACCCATTGCTCCAAAATACGGAATTAACAACGTATTCACAAGTAAATTTAATATCGCACCAGAAATCACGGAACTCTGGTAGATAAAATCATGATGATTAGGAATAAGGAACTGCGTTCTAAGCACATTTGCAAATGAAGTAAATGGCATTGATAAAGAAAGGGCAATCAACAAGCTGTTACATTTTTTAAATTCTTCACCATAAAAAACAGGCATAAAAATATCAGCTATTCCAATAATGCCAAAAGTCATTGCAATAGAAAGGATCATAATAAAATGCATAGATGTGTCAATAGTCTTTTCAATTTTCTGCGTATCACCTTTAACTGCTAAGTTAGTCATCCGTGGAAGCATAACAGTTCCCAAAGCAGTTACAAATCCAAGTGAAATATTGATCACTTTTTCTGAATTTTCATAAAATCCAACCTGTGTGGTATTGCTAAATATGCCAATCATTATTTTGTCCATCACTTTGTATAAGCTAACAGCAAGTGATGGAATAAACATGGAAATCAAGGAACGAAAATGCCTCGGGATCGAAGTAAAATCTGGTTTAACCAAACAGACAACTTGAGGAACAAAAAGCCACATAATTGCCTGGCTCAATGCAGTACTGATAGACAAAACTGCACAATAAACCACAACATCACTTTCATTATGTACAAACAAAAAAATCGCAATTAATGTGAAGAATTTTAGCATCGAATTGCGTACAACTGTCATTCGAAAATTTTCCAATCCAAAAAAAAGCCAATCAACTTCTAACATTTCCCCTATAACATAAAAAATCTGAACCCATATGATTAATTTATATTTGGAAGGATATAAAAGTGCATATCCAATATATATAAGCAAAACAAAAAATGAAATACTAACATGTAAAAACAATAAGTCCGAAAAGGTCTGATTTAACTTTGATTGATTATCCCTAACTGCAGCTATCGAGCGGTTTCCATGAACATGAATACCAAGCTTTGCTACTAACACAAAATAAGATGCAATCGAGTATGTATATGAATAAATTCCAATACCCTCGGCTCCAAGCACACGTGAGATATAAGGACTGGTAATCATTGGTAATAAAACTCCAAGCAATTGGTACGTCACTTGGTAGATATAGTTCATTTTAAGGCTCACTTTTTTCATTTTAACTCGCCTTTCTCAATAAGACTTTCAAGTCCACATTGTAACAATTCTGAATGAGCTTCACAACGGATTGAATTATAAATGCAGAGTAACGTTTGTTGATCATAACAATGCTTCTTTATATAATTCAAATAATGTTTCTCTAGAGCAAGTTTCTTACAGACTCTCCCAAATATTGTTCGTCCATGTAGTGACAATAGATAACTGTCAATCGCTTGCATTGATAATGTCCGATATTCATTAGCAATAAAATTCTCATCCAATAATTTTTCTGAGCGATAATAAAATCCAGAAAGAATTTGTTCACTTTGAAAATCATTTGCTAGTCTCACTCCATATTGTTTCTTTAAAACAGGAATCCAATCGTAGCTAAATCCTTTGCTCGAAAAGATCAGTCGAATAAGGAGACCATTGGAGCAAAATTCATCCATTGACTGTCCAAACAAAAAATTCCCTTGTCCATAAACGAGCAAAGAACCATTATACATTTCAAAACACCCTACACAATGTGTATGCTGAGCTATAACAATATCAGCTCCTTTTTCAGCAAAAAGTCGAAATCTGTCTTGAAGACCAGGAGAAGGGTAACGAAACTTTTCTTTTCCTCCATGATAAGCTACAATTAGATAATCACATTTTTCTTTTGCGAATCGAATTTCATCAAACACCGTCATTGGATTGTACGCATTCGCACCAAATTGTCCTTCCGGTACAACAGAAAATTCGCTTTCACAACAATTATAAACACCGATCGTTAAAGAAGAGGACCTTATATAAAACACTTGACTGCGCTGGCTTTGCGTAAGTCCAACTCCAATCCAAGGAATTTTTAGTGAATCTAATACCGAAAGAGTACTTTCTACACCGTGGCCTCCATGATCGAGGATATGATTGTTTGCTAGCAAGATTAAATCGCTTTTCATAGCGACAAGTCCCTTTGCTGTTTTAACAGAAGCATCAAAAATCGGCCCATCCTTTTTTATAGGAGAAGGGGTATCAATTAACGGGCCTTCTAGATTATAAATTCTGAAATCGGCCTGTTGAATGATTTCATTCAATTCATCACCTAATAATTCACTCATATTACCAGAGGAGAATAAATCTTCATTATGAATCGTCGGCAAAAGGTCAGCGCTAATGATTATTTTAATTTTTTTCATAATATAACACCTTCATATTAATACAAACTTTGGTGGAAGAATAATAGATTCACCAAGAATTCTATCATAGCCATCTGGCAACCAATGCCTGGCTCCAGATGCCGGAGTAAATGTCATTTCACCAAAATAAATTTGTTTGCTTCCAATCAAATACCAATCCACTCTCACCAAGCTGAATCCTTCAGCCAACTGACTAGACATATACACCATCTGTTCAAGCTGTTCAGGCCTAGGATCTTTGCCATCTCCTTTATTATAGTAAGAATGGTAAAAAGGCATAACATTCCAATTACAATCATAAAAAGACATTTCGCTTTGTCCAAATCTATTTTTTATAACTTGTATAAAAACTGGAGTTCCATTAAAACAATATACTTTATAGTCTGTTAAGTATCCTGATAAATCTTCCAAATATGTTTCAGCAATAATTCGATGTGGAATATCACGATAATGTAATTCCTGACGTTCATCAAGGCCATAATAAACTTTTCTCCAATAATCAAACTTCTTTCTAGATGCATTTACGGAAAAACTATTTTTATCTGTGACAATCTGATTCATCCCACATCCATGTGACATCTTTAAAACAAACTGATCTGGAAAATGAGCAAAATCTATGTCTTCATAACACTCGTATATACCAATCATAGGAATCAGGACATCTTCTCCTAACTTTTCTTTCACCCAGCCACGAACAGCGTATTTATCAGCTAATTTTGTTTTGATTGGAGTAGAATCATATAATTTCAACCACTGAATTTTTTCATTCAAGGTAGATGGATTTTTAAAATTCATTTGATATCCATGTACGCTTTCATACCAAGCGCCTAATTCTATTTCGCGTGTATCAGGTGAAAGATTTTTATAATAGTTTTGCACTGCCAGTATCCGATCCATTTCTCCACATAGTCC
>JAJPWX010000034.1 GCA_021205755.1 Lachnospiraceae bacterium
ACGAGACAGACAGCGACTGTCCTGTCGGCAAAAATATCTATCAGCTCCTGTACCCACATATGCTTTCCGCCGTAGACGCAATGAAAGAAAGCATGGAACAGGTAACATTAGAAACACTTCTGACGGAGTTGAAAAGCCTGCTGTCTGATATACAGAAAAATGAATCCCTGATCCAGCCAATCGAGTAGGAGACTTTCTCCTTACTCGCCCGCTCAGGCGCGATCCGTCATAAGAATAGCGAGTATGGGAAATATTCTGAAATACAGAGAAAGATGATAAGATTAGAAGAAATAGCATTTTCCTTTGTGTACCATATACTGAATTTCCAGGCGGTCATTGATAAGCAGGATATTCGCGTAACACCCCGGCTGCAGACTTCCATAGTCATTGTCGATACCTATGCACCGCGCCGGATTGACGGCAGCCGCCCTGACTGCACTGCCGAGAGGAATTCCCATAGAGAGCACTGCCTTGCGGAGGCAATCCATCAGATTCGTCACGCTGCCTGCAATCGTCCCCGGTTCCTGCGTCAGGACAGCCCGATTTCCGATCACTGTCACATCCTGTCCGCCAAGCGTATACTGTCCGTCTGGCAGACCGGTAGCCATCATACTGTCACTGATCAAAATGACATGATCATCCCCGAAGAGCTGAAATGTCATGCGAACCACAGCCGGATGAATATGTATTCCATCCGCAATCAGTTCTACATCCGCGCCTGCTTCCCATGCAGCTACAATGGGTCCCGGCATCCGGTGGGAAATCCCGGGCATCGCATTGTAAAGATGTGTCATATGAGAGGCACCCGCCGTAAAAGCTTCTTTCGCTGTCTCGTAGTCGGTACAGGTATGGGCAAGGGATACTACAACCTGACCTTTCAGCTTATGAATGGTCTCCATCGCATCCGGTTCTTCCGGTGCAAGATCACACAGCTTAATCATTCCATCCGCTTCCTTCTGCAGGCGCATGAACATCTCTGCATCTGGTCGGTGGATATAGGCCCCGTTTTGCGCCCCCTTCTTTTGGGGGCTGATAAACGGCCCTTCCATGTTGATACCAACCAAATCCGCTCCTGTCCGGTTTTCATGTCCTGCAGCCATTCTCGCTATCTGCGTCAACTTTTCCTCACCATAGGTCATCGTAGCAGGACAAATAGCTCCGATTCCCTGCCGTAACTCATACGCGGCAATTCTCGACAGGGCTGTTTCTGTCCCATCGCAAAAATCAACCCCGTCACATCCATGAAAATGAATGTCCACAAGCATGGGAATTGCTTTCAGGCCACTGGCATCGATCTGGCATTCCATCTCGGAATTTCTCAGAGAATCCGCATCCAAGACATCAACAATCCGTTCGCCCTGGATAAAAAGATCTTTCTTTACAAAAGCTCCGTCTTTTTCAAACACCTCAGCGTTTTTAATTGAGAATCCCATAACGTCTCTATCCCTTCTGATCAATTGTGGCCAACCCAGCCTGCTGCCTTAATATCCCATCCATTTTCCGTTACCTGTTTTCTTAATTCTTCAGGCCTTTCCGATACTTCCAAAGAGGGTCATCTTTTCGATGCATACCCGCTTCATCGCTTCTATTCCCGGTTCAAGCACAGTCTGCGGAATATACCATCTTTCCTCCTGATCTTTTTTCTGAATAAAATACTCTTTTATTGCTCCGGTAAATGCGATCTGGCACTCCGTATTTACATTCACCTTGCAGATGCCCAGGTCAATCGCTTTTCGAACCATTTCGGACGGAATACCAGAACCGCCGTGGAGTACCAGAGGGAGATCTCCCACCTGCTCCCGAATGGCAGCCAGTACATCAAAATTCAATCCGCCCCAGTTGGAGGGATATTTTCCATGGATATTGCCGATACCGGCAGCCAGAAAATCCACACCCAGAGCAGCAATCCGCGCACATTCATCGGGGTCTGCGCATTCTCCCATGGCAATCACACCATCTTCCACTCCGCCGATGGCCCCTACCTCAGCTTCCACTGAAATGCCTTTCGCATGTGCAAGCTCTACCACATGGCGTGTCTTTTCAATGTTTTCATCAATGGGGTAGCCGGAACCATCAAACATCACCGAAGAAAATCCATTTTCAATGGCATCCAGTGCTTCTTCGTAAGTACCGTGATCTACATGCAGAGCCACCGGAACGGTGATATTCAGAGCATCCATAAAATTCTGCACCATGTCTGAGATGGTACGGTAGCCTCCCATATATTTCGCAGGACCCCTGGAAACGCCCAGAATAATGGGGGAGTGATTTTCCTGCGCGGCAAGAAGGAACGCGCGGATACCTTCCAGATTATTCAGGTTAAAATGGCCTACCGCGTAATGTCCTTTTCTCGCGTCATCGAGCATCGCTTTTGCAGATACAAGTCCCATAATAAATACCTCCTGAGCCTTCTGCCCGTCTTGCGGGCTCGCCAACCGGGCCATTTCGCGAAGCGAAATTTTAAATGGCCCGGTTCTCATTATGTAAAATCAAAGATTCATTTCCGACATAGCTTCCTCATCTCCGATGAGTGTAAAGTCCGGATGCATCTGAAGAATCGAAGCAGGTACCCGTGGTGTCACCGGCCCCAAAAAGGCTTCTTTCAGAATCGCAGCCTTGTTCTTCCCATTCGCGATCATCAGAACCTTATGTGCCTGCATGATGGTTTTGATCCCCATTGTATAGGCCTGACGAGGTACTTCGTCCTCGTTCTCAAAGAAGCGGGCGTTTGCCTCGATCGTGCTTTCAAGCAGATCAATGCAGTGTGTGCCAAGTTCAAAGGCGGAATCTGGTTCGTTAAAGCCGATATGACCATTGTTTCCGATACCAAGAAGCTGCAGATCAATACCGCCTTTATCCATGATCAGGTGATCATATCGGGTACATTCTGCCTGCACATCCAGATTCGTGCCATCCGGAACGTTGATATTTTCCGGACGAATATTAATATGTTTGAAAAAATGCTCGTCCATAAAATACCGATAGCTCTGTGGGTTGTCGCCTGACAGTCCACGGTATTCATCCAGATTGATCGTGGTTACCTCTGAAAAATCAATATCACCCTTCTGGTACCAGTCAATCAGCTGTTCATAGAGACCGATCGGTGTACTGCCGGTCGCCAGGCCAAGGACGCAGTTTGGTTTCATAATCACCTGCGCACTGATGATATTTGCGGCCTTTCTGGACATGTCTTTGTAAGTCTTAGCCTTGATGATTTTCATAGTAATTCCTCCAGTTCTCAGAGTCCTCTCAGGCATCCCATCAAAAACAGAATGGCCAGCGACTGTCCATAAGGCGTCGGTATAATCTCAATTGTCTTGTAAAATTCTTTTGAATCGCGCCCCATAGCTGTTCCGCCGGACACCTGTCCTACCACTCCCGTATCGGATATACCTGCCAGAACAGAAGGGAGTGCATTCCGAACCGCACAAAGAACCTGATCCCGATATTCCTCCTCAATCAATCCGTCAGCGACAGCCTTCAGCATTCCGTATGCAAAGCCGCAAGTGGCACTCATTTCTTCATAAGAGCTTTCATCATCAACCAGAGTATGCCACATTCCGTCCTCCGCCTGAAGCTCCAGCAGCGTCCGGATCTGATCACGCAGAGCGTTGACCAAAAGCTTCTTTCCCGCCTCAGAGCACCCGCCAATCGAAAGATATTCCGGGATCGCCATGGTAATCCAGCAGTTGCCTCTGCCCCAGAATGCTCCCGCGAAATTATGATGCCCCTTAAATGTCCAGCCATGATACCACAAGCCTGTCGTCTTATCACAGAGATACTTTTCATGCAGAAGGAACTGGTATTCCGCCTCATGACTCATATCCTCATCCTTCAGAATCCGCCCCATATTCGCCAGGAACAACACCAGCATGTAAAGCGTATCATCCCATAGCTCCTGCTCATTGACACTGTCCGACGTCAGATGTTGAATACCGCCCGCCTCCGTTCTGGCAAATGAAGTCATAATCTCTTTCGCCGCTTCCACACAAGGGGCTAAATATTTTTCCTCACCAGTCTCTTCCGCCAGGAACGACATAGCCAGATAGGGCGCGGTCGTATTCACATTCAATGCCGGAAATCCGATGGCAATCTGGCGGTCATAATACTTTTTCAGTAAGTCCAGGCATCCGACATCCTTTCTTTCCAGATAAAGCTTCCAGATCCCGTAAAGTCCGACTCCCTGCGGCCATTCCCAGTTCAGATAACGGCTGATATCATCCCCCGCCAGATTATGCTCTTTCATATTATCCATAAACAGGTCATCACGTGCATAGAGGATCTCGGTAAAAGCGTCTGTCACGAGCCGAAGCTTTTCCTTCGATTTTGCGTACAACGGGTCCTCTTTTGTAAAGGGAGCAAAGTCTCCCGATTTTCTTCTGTCCCTGATTTCTTCCATAGTTTCCTCCTGAACCGGATATCCGTTCTGTTTTTAAGTCTGTCCGTTTTCTCACAGTGCGCGGCCAAGCATGGCTGCTCCGATGATGCCTGCGTCATTGCCAAGCATGGCCAGTTCAATTCTCGCAAAAGGCATATTCTTTACGTAGACCTTTTCCGTTGTCTTTTGGCGAAGAGGCTCCAGTAAAAACGCCCCCGCATGCGATACACCCCCCGCCAATCACGATCACCTCCGGGTCATACACATTGACCAGACTCACAAGGCCTTCGCTTATACGCTCTGTATACTGTTCAAACAGCTCCAGGCAGTCCGGATCACCCATTTTTGCCAGGTCAATCACAGACCGCGCCTCGATCTTCTCCAGATCTCCGTTAACGCTTTGCATCAGTGCGCAGTCTGGCTTATCCTCACAAAGCCTGCGCCCCTCCCGAATCAGAGCCGTCGCGCTCGCATAGCATTCAAAGCATCCCCGGTTACCGCAGGTACAGAGTTCTCCGCCTGACACAGTGATCATATGACCGATCTCCGTCGCCACGCCGTGCGATCCGGAAAACAGCTTTCCGTTGAGAATCACACCGCCCCCCACACCGGTGCCCAGTGTTACAAGAACGCTGTTCCGGGTACCCAGGCTGGCTCCAGCCGCAGCTTCTGCCAGCGCCGCCGCGCTCGCGTCATTGCCTGCATACACCGTTTTGCCAAGCAGATTTCCCAGATATTCCGTCAGCGGAAAACGATCCGGCCATTTCAGATTGGAGCAGTAGGGAACACAGTTATGCTCTGCATCCCAGATACCCGGGAATCCGACACCGACAGAAGCGATCTCTTCCATTGTGCAGGCGCCATCCCGCAGCGTTCGGAAAGCCAGAGCCGCAACATCCCGAAAAACAGCTTCACAGCCCCTGTCAAGCCCAGTCACACAGCTGGTCTTATACAGAATCTTACCCTTTTCATCTACAATTCCGGCTTTGATCGTCGTGCCGCCCAGATCAATACCAAGATAAAGCATCAGAGCCCTCCATACTTTCGTCTTTGCTTTAACACTTTGTTCCGGTCTTCTCTATTGAGTTATAGTAATTATATACATTTCCAGGAAATATTTTTCCGAAAAAGCAGTAAATATTACAAGTATCTATTTAATATAGCATGTTTTCTACCCGGAAACTATGTAAAAATTGTTTTTTTACGAACCCGCCTTTGCATTTTTTGCTTTCTTTCTCTACCATCCGTAAAAAGCACATCACATCCCGGTAAATTCATTCGTTTTCCTGCTTAGGCAGGAACTGAATATTCCTGCAGTTTTCCACGTCTTCCTTAAGTTCACTGCCATCCCCCATTCCGTCCGGAAATTCGATTCTCAGATCGTCATATAGGATATCCTGAGCATTCCGCACATAAATTGCCGCCGGGGATGCTTCCACCTTCCCGTCCCAGGTGCATGGACGCAGGTCATGCCAGTTTTTCTGCATGCGCGCAGATTTTTTCAGGTGCAGAGACACATGTTCAAAGCGCAGATCCCGGATTGTTGTTCCTTCCGGCTCGCCATAGATCAGGATTCCATTTTCCGATTCGCACTGAATATTTGAGAAAACAATATCGCGGATTTCTCCCACACAGGCGTCTTTCTTCCTCCTGACAGCCGTGACGGAAATCGGCTCCGCCGCTCCCCACCATTGTTCAGGGAAAAAACGAGTCTGAATACTGATATTGGAAAAAATCACATGTTCGATGGAGCCCCGATCGCGCAGCTGCAGGGAGATCGCCCGGTTTGAGTCATGGATTACACAGTTCTGCACCAGAATATTGCGGAACAGATCCTCACTTTCTGTTCCAAACTTGACCGCCGCACTGGAGGAAATCATCGTACAGTTTGTGACCACAATATTTTCACATGGACCGTACTGCATGGCAGACGCTGTATTTTTAAACACGATACAGTCATCCGCGGTCTCAATATGACAGTTCGCGATCCGCACATCATGGCAATGGTCCGGATCAATCCCGTCACAGTTCGCCATCTGTAAATTATTCAGAATGCGGATCCCGTCAATCAGGACATCCGAGCAGCCCACCATATGTACGGTCCAGAAGGCACTGTTTTTCAGCGTCACCTGCTGCAGGGTCAGATGGGAGACATGCTCCAGAAACAGAAGCGGAACCCGCGGGTAAAACCACCCATCAATATGGTTGTCATTCCTGTCCCCATAAAAAATTTTTTCATTTCCATCAATGGAACCAAATCCTGTAATGGAAACAGACTCACAGTCCTTTGCATAAAGAAAATATAAGGCCGGCATGCCGGTAAACTCACAGTTCTCATAGCTCGGCACTGTCATTCTCTCCGGAATCCTCTTCTGCAGTCCCAGAAGATTATAATCCTCCAGACGGTCGCTGCCTTTTAACAGAGCCCCCATCTCCAGATGCAATTCCACAAAGGAACGCAGAATCAGGGTTCCGCACCGGTAGATATGGCCGCCCTCCAGGAGAACGCGTCCGCCGCCATTCCTGCTGCACGCATCAATTGCCGCCTGAATGGCGGAAGTGTCATTGCTGGCGCCATCACCCAGCGCACCATAATCCATCACATTATAAATCATCATTTTCTCCTTTTTTGGGGTGTTCCTATTCAGAACAGCAGGCCGATCTGAACTGTTATGTAAAAATTATGTAAAAAAATGCTAACTTAAAGGTTGTAATCACACAGAAAACCTGATAAAATTCCTGTAAATATAAAAAGACAGGAGTGGTATTTATGTTAGCTCAGGCACTTGTAGGAATACGCGGAACAGGATTGAAGGCAGTGATCTTTAAACTGCTGTTATGTATCCTCTGCGGAGGTTCAATCGGGTTGGAGCGCGGGGTCAACCGGCAGGCGGCCGGGTTCCGGACCCATGTGCTCGTCTGCATGGGCGCCTGTATCGCCATGATGACCGGCGAATATACCACGCTGTATGTCACGGGGAGCGGCGACGCATCGAGAATCGGAGCGCAGGTCATCAGCGGAATCGGCTTTCTGGGCGCCGGTACAATTTTCAGCACAGATGTGACACACCGGATACGCGGTCTGACTACCGCGGCCGGCCTGTGGGCTGCTGCCTGCTTAGGACTGGCAATCGGTGTCGGATACTTTGAGATCGCCATTCTCGGAACCCTGGCCATCTGCATCACGATGGTCTCCTTTAAAAAGGTAGATGGCTGGTTTTACTCCCAATCCAGGACAATGGTGGTCTATCTGGAACTGGACAGCATGGAACGCGTACAGGGAATGACCGAACTGCTGCGGATACAGGGACTGCGCATCTCCTCTCTGGAAATCCAGAAGGCCAAAAGCGGCATGGCAGGCAGCGTCGGCGTTTCCCTCACTGTGAAGCGAAATAAGATTGATGACATTGACATGGAAGAAATCATCAACCGCACACCCGGACTTCTTTATTACGAGAATGTGTTCTGAGAATCCGTGACAAAACTGTGGATCAAGCAGGCGAACAGATCCACAGTTTTGCCCAGAATACTTTTCAACAGGCAGGACGCCCGTTTATACTATGATTACTGCTCCGTGCTGCCTTCCCAGGTGCCTACCCTGCGTGCGCCGGCTTCTTCGTCAAACCAGTGTGTGGTAACCGTTTTTGCACGGGTAAAGAAGCGATAGCCATCTTTGCCAAGTACGTGCAGATCGCCGAAGAAGGAATCCTTGTTCCCGGAGAATGGGAAGTATGCAGTCGGTACCGGAATACCTACGTTTATACCTACCATACCGCCGTCCGTATCCATGGCAAATCTCCTGCTGTAATAGCCGCTCTGGGTGAATATACAGGAACCATTCGCAAACGGGTTGGCGTTCATGATCGCGATGCCTTCGTCATAATCCTTCACACGCTTAATGCAGGTCACCGGTCCGAAGATCTCGCGGTCTCCCACTGTCATGCCCGGCTTTACATGGTCGAGGATCGTCGGCCCGACAAAGAAACCGTTCTCAAATCCTGGCACTACAATGTCGCGGCCGTCCAAAACCAGCTCGGCGCCTTCATCGATTCCTTTCTGAATCCAGTCACAGATTTTCTTCTTATGAGCCGCGCTGACAACCGGGCCAAGATCCGTCGCCTCGTCATAGGCACAGCCAACATTCATCGCCATCGCTTTTTCTTTTAACAAGGCCACGAAACGATCCGCAATGCTCTCCTGTACACATACAACCGGGAGAGCCATGCAGCGCATTCCCGCGCAGCCATAAGTAGAATTGATGACCGCGTTAACGGTTGCTTCAAGATTGCAGTCTTCCAGCACGAGCGCGTGGTTCTTTGCTTCCGTCTGTGCCTGTACGCGCTTGCCATTCGCACTGGCTTTGGAATATACCTGCTTCCCAACACCTGTGGTGCCGACAAAGGTGACAGCTTTTACCCGCGAGTCAGTCAGAAGAATATCTGCCTCAACACGGCTGCAGGTCACGAGATTGACTACGCCCTTCGGGAAACCGCCTTCCGTATAGAACAGCTCCATGATACGCATGGAGGTCAGCGGCGTCTGGGAACTTGCTTTCAAAACCACTGTGTTGCCGCAGGCAATCGAGAGCGGAACCATCCAGCCCCACGGGATCATTGCCGGAAAGTTCATCGGTACAATTCCGGCCGTCACCCCCAGCGGGAAACGGTAGGTAGCGGTATCATAGTTTGTCGTCACCTGCATCGCGGTATCTCCCTGGAGCATAAATGGAAGGGAGCAAGCCTCCTCGGTCGGCTCAATCGCCTTCTGTACATCGCCTCTGGCTTCTTTAATGCTCTTCCCCAGCTCCTTCGCACAAAGCTGGGAAAGCTCTTCCTTATGCGCATACAAAACGTCTCTCCAATGGAACATATACTGCTGTCTCTTTGCCAGGGACAGTCTCGACCATGCTGGGAATGCCGCCTGCGCGGAAGCAATGGCTTCCTCTACCTCATCTGGAGTACAGCAGGGAACCTCCGCGATCACTTCACCCGTACTGGAATCTGTGATCTGATTGTATTTTTCCGTTTTCGATTCTTTCCATTCTCCGTTTACACAGTAACCCATTCTTTTCATTGTTTTCATATCCTTTCTTCTGTCGGTTCTTTCCTGTTTACAGTCCTGTCTTCTCTGCAATAAACCTCCGCGCGCGCATCGCGTATTCGAGCGGATTGGCTTTTGCCGGATCCTGTTCCGCCTCTACCAGCATATATCCCTCATATCCGGCTTCATCGAGCACCTCAAAAATCGGGTCAAAATCAATGCAGCCATCGCCTGGAATCGTAAACGCACCAGCACGCACACCATCCAGAAAGCTCATATTCTCCGCTTTCACCTTTGCCACCACATCCGGACGGATATCCTTTAAATGCACATGCTTGATCCGGCTGACATATTTTTTCACCATTTCCAGCGGGTCTGCGCCGCAATACGCAAAATGTCCGGTATCGAACAGAAGGCTGACATACTCCGGATCCGTGTTCGAGAGCATACGCTCCGTCTCCTCCGCATCCTGTACCACCGTTCCCATATGATGATGGTAAGTCAGGCTAATGCCATATTCTTCCTTTGCGATCTTTCCGAGACGGTTCAGTCCGGTGCACAGACGTTCCCATTCTTCGTCATTCATCACATATTTGTGCCCGAAAATCGGTGTGTCCAGCTGTCCCTGCACACTATAGCTCTGCTCGGAAAAACCGATGATCTTTGATCCCATTGCCTGAAGGAACGCAAGCTGCGCCCGGCAGTCCTTTTCTACCTCCTCAAAAGGCTTTGTGAGCAGAAAAGAAGAAAACCACTGATTGCAGATCTGGATGCCTCTCAGATCCAGCGCTGCCTTCAGCACAGAGGGATCCTTCGGATATTTGTTGCCGACCTCAGAGCCGGTAAAGCCTGCCAGCGCCATCTCGCTGACACACTGCTCAAAGGTATTTTCTTTCCCCAGATCCGGCATGTCGTCATTCGTCCATGCGATCGGGGCGATTCCCAGTTTTACTTTGCTTTTGTCAAACATAGCGTCCTCATTTCCGTTTCTGACCTTTTGTCCCCTGTATCATCCCATGATTTCAGAGATTTTCACCGGCCTGTGCTCTTCATAAGACTTCTTTGCGGCAATGCCCATCAGCACCGGCTTTAAGCCGTCTTCTACGCCAAGCGGCGTGTCTGTGTCGTTTTCAATCGCGCTGATAAACTCTTCAATCTCCTTCGCATAGGCGTCCATATACCGCTCCAGGAAGAAAAACAGAGGTTTCTCTCCTGTCACACCCTGTGCGTTGCTGATTACAGCAGTAGACTGGCTGTCATTTGAAATCGCAACCATACCTTCGGAACCGAAAACTTCCGCTCTCTGATCATACCCGTATACCGCTTTTCTGCAGTTGTCGATGACTGCGATGGCACCATTTTCCATCTGCAGAGTAATGACTGCCGTATCCACATCTCCAGCCTCTCCGATCGCCGGATCAACCAGGTTTGCGGCCTGTACGTAGACCTCTGTCGCGTCACACCCGGCCAGGAAGCGTGCCATGTCAAAGTCATGGATCGTCATATCAAGGAACATGCCGCCGGAGACTTTCACGTATTCCGGTGTCGGGGGTTCCGGGTCGCGGGAAGTGATCTTGATAATCTCAGGCTTGCCAATCTTTCCTGCCGCTACCGCCTGCTGCGCCGCCGAAAAGCTGTGATCAAATCTTCTGTTAAAACCAACCTGATATTTTACCTTTGTTCCCTCAAGAGCAGCGATCACTTCTCTGATCTTCGCTACATCATGATCAATCGGCTTTTCACAGAACACATGCTTTCCTGCCTGAATCGCCTGGATAGAGATCGGGGAATGGGTATCCGTAGAGGAGCAGATTAGAACCGCGTCAATCTCCGGGTCATTGATAATCTCCATATAATCCTTTGTCGTATTCTCAACACCCATACTCTTCGCCCACGCAGCGGTCTCCTCGTTTAAAAACGGATCCGCGACGGTTTTAATCTGCGCATTTTTCACTTTCGTGCTAATGCTGGTGATATGTACCCTGCCAATCCGGCCGGCGCCGATAATACCTACTTTTACCATTGTTGTACTCCTTTTCAATCCTCTTTTTTCTGTTATCTCTATGTGTAAACGACATTGCGTCGATTACGCCTGTATAAAGCATCAGACCATATTACTCAAACTTCGCGTCATGCATCCACACATATCGCTCATCCTCGCAGCGGTCGGTCTGCAGCCACGGATTGCCGTCAATGTGCCGGATCATCCAGCAGGTGTACATCTGGAAGCCTGGTGCTACCGCCTGCGGATGCAGCTCGCCTCCCGGAATCGCGGAAAAGCTTCCGTCCGTGCTCTTAAATACCTGGTCTCCCACAAAGCTCGCGCCGAATCCCTCCGGACGGTCAAACAGGAAATAATAGGTCTCAGGCTGCGGATGACGGTGCGGCAGATAGCCGGACCAGTTGCCGCGGTCATTGAGTACCTCGCCAAGTACCATATTCGAAAGTGGCTCAATGTCATGGTCAAAAATTGTGTTGACACGGCGCTTTGCAACATTGCCGAATTTTCCAACCGAAGAATAGCCCCAGGGCGCGTCCTCCGGCGCGTGCAGTCTTGAAGCAAACTGCTTTTCATTCTTCGTACACTGTACCAGAATCTGGCTGTCCGTCTCCGCAAAAACAGTCACCTTTACACCAGCAGATACGTGCACGCACCATGGTCCCTCTGTGAACACATCTTTGCGGCTCACTGTACAGGTCTTGTCCTCCCAGGTATAGGTAATTTTACCGGAAAGAAGCAGCACAGCGGTCTCTTCCTCTTCGCGAAGGAAGGAGCGTTCCTTCCCTGCTTCCATCTTATAGACGCGGATGTCCATATTCATCGCGCTGTACTCATTGTCGTAGGTCGTCAGGATTTTTTCCCCGGAAGCATCAAATTCCGGATAACCAAATACTTTGCTCACTTCAATCACAACCTTTCATTCATTATCATGCATTGCTGTCCCTGCTTAATACTTCCTCGCTTCCCTGCGGTGCTGCAGCACGTCCTCACATGCTTCCCGCACACTTTCTTTTTCAGACGTCGTCGCGATGCCCACATCCCACCAGGACTCATAACCGTCTGTCATGGTCTTCGGAATGACCTTCAGATCAAATAGGCAGGCTCTCGTCTGCGTCTTTGCATCCTCGAGCGCAGCTACCAGCTCATCGATCGTGCGGCAGGTATAGGATTTCAGGCCATAACCCTCACCGATCTTCGCATAATCCACGGGAATCAGATCTCCGGTAGGCTTTTTGCCGTCCGTATAGCGGAACTCGGTCGCCAGACTGCCGATTCCATGAGTCATCTCCAGATTGTTGATGCAGCCAAAGCCACAGTTGTCAAAAATCAGAATATTCACTTTCTGACGCTCCTGCATGATAGTCATAATCTCACTGTGGAGCATCTGGAAGCTGGAATCGCCAACCACCGCATAAACCTCATTGTCCGGCTCCGCAAACTTCACACCCAGCGTCGCCGCCACTTCATACCCCATACAGGAGTAGCCATACTCTGCGTGATATCCGCCGCGCTTGTCCGTCCGCCACATACGCTGCATACAGCTTGGCAGCGAGCCGCCGGCCGTGATGATCGTTGCATCCGGGTCGATCGTACGGTTGATCGCCGCGAGTGCTGCTGTCTGCGTGATTCTTCCGTCCGTCAGCTTTACAAACTCCGGAATCGTGCGCGGATCCCTCGCTTTAATAATCGGCTCAAAATCATCGCCTGTATATTCGATGCCGCCAAGGCGCTCCAGCTCCCGATCCCAGATAGCCTTTGCTTCCGTAATCTCATTTGTGTAGGAAGAAACATAGCCCTTCCGGCGGAGTTTTTCCGCCAGAGCCGCCACCGTCACTTTCGCGTCGCCGACTGCCTTGACTGCGTCCATTTTATAAGCGTGGTAACGACAGTTATTGATTGTCACTACCTTCACATCTTCGTTTCGGAACAGATATTTCGAGCTCGTAGTAAAATCAGAAAGTCTGGAACCAATCGCGATGACCACATCCGCGTCCTTCGCAATGATATTGGATGCATAGGTACCGGTCACGCCAATGCCGCCCAGGCACATCGGATGGCTGGAACGGCAGGCACTCTTCCCGGCCTGGGTCTCTCCAAACGGAATCTGAAATTCCTCACAGAACTGCTCCACCGTCTCCCCGGCTTCTGAATATTTCACACCGCCGCCCACGATAACGATCGGCTTTTTCGCCTCTGAAATAATCTGCGCGAGATCCTCCAGCTCCTCGTCCACTGCCACAGGGCGGGTAATCCGATGTACGCGTTTTTTGAAAAAGTACTCCGGATAATCATAGGACTCGCCTTCTACATCCTGCGGAAGCGCAATGCAGCATGCACCGGTCTCCGCCGGGTCAGTCAGAACGCGCATCGCGCTGATCAGCGCAGTCATCACCTGCTCTGGGCGGCTGATCCGATCCCAGTATTTGCAGACCGGTTTAAACGCGTCGTTCGTAGTAGTAGCCAGACTGTTGCTCTGTTCCAGCTGCTGCAGTACCGGATCCGGCTGACGCGAAGCAAAGGAATCTGCCGGAAATACCAGCAATGGAATATTGTTCACCGTAGCAGTTGCACAGGCTGTAATCATATTGGCGGCGCCAGGCCCCACAGAAGACGAGCATGCAATGATCCGCCTGCGGTTGCTCTGTTTCGCGAATGCGATTGCGGCATGACACATCCCCTGTTCATTTCTGCCCTGCATCACACGCAGATCTCCGGGATTCGTATCCAGCGCTTCACCAAGGCCAACCGCAATACCGTGTCCAAAGATCGTAAAGAAGCCTTCCACAAACTTCGTCTCTACGCCATCCATCGACACGTACTGCTGATCCAGAAAACGGACAATCGCTTGCGCGACTGTCATACGCACTGTTTTGTCCATATTGTACCTCTCCTTTTCTATGCTCTCGCAATCATCTCGCCATACTGCTCTTTTTCTTCTTTTATAAAAGCATGTACCGCTTCCGGTCCTGGCAGGTCGTCCGAGCAGTTATTGCTGCGCACCATCATAGAAGCCTCCGCAGAGCCAAATTCCAGGCAGTCGATGATTTCCCAGCCCTGATAAAGCCCGTACAGGAATCCCGCGCCATAACCGTCGCCGCCGCCAAAGCCTTTCCGCGCCTGTACCGGAAATGGTTTCACCGAAAAGCTCTGTCCATCCGCCGTGTAAGCGGTAGACCCCTGCATGCCATGCTTGATCACGACAATCTTTGCCCGATAACTCTGCCACAGCGCGGCGGATTCGATATCTGACATACCAGGAGCGATCAGTTTCTCCGTCAGGTCAAATTCTTCTCTGGAGCCCATGATGATGTCCGCTTCCTTCGCAACCGTCGAATAATAGATCGAAATCTCATCGCTGTTTTTCCAGTTATAGGCACGATAATCAATATCAAATATGATCTTTGTTCCGTTTTTCTTCGCCAGCATGACCGCCTTGATCGCCGCTTCGCGGGATGGGCTTTCCGCCAGCGAAGTGCCGGAGATCAGAAGCGCTTTCGTCTGCCTCAGATATTCTTCATCAATATCGTCAACCGAAAGCTGCAAATCAGCGATGCAGTTGCGATACATCAGGATACTGCTCTCGCTCGGGGACAGCATCTCCGTAAATGTCAGTCCCAGCTTCTCGCCGCCAGTGCATTTTGTAATATGCGAGGTATCGATTCCCTGCTCGTTGAAATAGTCCACAACGAACTCACCGAACTGGTCATCCGAAACCTTGCCGATAAATCCGGCCTTCATTCCATGGCGTGTCACACCCACAGCAATATTTGCGGGGGAACCTCCCACAAATTTTTCAAACATATGTACCTTTTTTAATGGTTTAAAGTCCTCCTTCACCTGATCATTCCAGGCTGGATTAAAATCAATTGCCACCCGCCCCAGCAAAACCAGGTCGAGAGGTCTTGTCTGATCAAACTCAATAGAACCCATTTGTATTCCTCCGTTTCCAGGTGTGCGTCAGATTTCCACAATATGGAAGGTGCGCTCATACGGTGTATAATCGTTTAAGAAAATACTGTATCCGAACTCATTTTTTACTTCACCAGAATAGTGTCCTTTGAAGGAATGCGTCCCGTATCCTGGCCCTATCTCCACTTTATGTATGCTGCCAGGAACGTTCCTGCTGCTCTCTGCCTCCGTCGCCTCGCTGGTCAGGGTCAGAAACCCGTCTTTCAGGATCAGACTTTCCCCCATTTTGCCGGAAAGCCGAACGCTATCTGTCTCCAGGACACACTCTGCAGGAATAGAAAGCTCCACGCGAAGCGGCAGGTGGTCAAGACCTTCTGTCTTCACCGTTATCTCCAGCCCTTTCGGGAGTTCCCGTATCGTCACGGTCGTATCGATTTTGCTCGTAATCAGAAGCTCCCGCTTTGAGTGATCCATTTTCCACCAGTCGGAAGTGCCGGGATTCTCTTTAAAGGGGAGGTAATACCACCCATTTGCAGTCGATTTCAGTACACAGCCATCTTCCTTCTGTTCCAGCGACTGCGGAATCACGCTTCTGGTATCACAGTAGGCTTCTCCGATGCGCATACGGACAGACAGAGAGCCGAATTTCAGATACAGGAAGGATGCCTTTTGATTGAGAACCGTGTAGACATATTCCTTTTTCTTTACTCGCAGAACCTGAGAGCCTGGAAAGTACTTCCGATACGTTTCCAGATAACCGTAGCCTTTAAACTCATACTCCTTAAGCCGATCATTTAACATAAAATAATACATGCAGTCCGGGGCAAGCGCGGCACGGGCCTGATTGTCCTTTATGATCTTATGCGCGGCAGCGTCAAATACCGCAGAACCGGTTCGATCCGCCATATACGTATACAGGTAAAAATACTGATCCGGATAGATCTCCCTCCCCTGATCCTGACGGGTAGAATTCTGCGTAAATACGGTATCATCCCCATCAAAATAGTACAGCATCATATTCAGATTCCGCTCCACATACCCGAGGAACTTCTCCTCCCCGGTCATCTCATAAGCCAGAATCAGAGATTTGTCCACCACCGCATTGTAGTTGCCGGTAGATCGTTCCGCAAACTCTCCGTCCTCGTCGCCGTCAATTCCTTCCACCAGATAGGCTTCGGCGCGGTCACGAAGCGCCTGAGTCAGTTCTCCGGCCGTATGGATTTCCGGAGCGTCAGCCGGCCGAAGAAGGGAAAGCTGAGCGGTAGAAAAAGCCAGTTCTCCATATTCCTCTGTCATGTTCGCCAGAGACAACAGCGCAGCCGTCACAGCCCACCGATGATTCGGGGTGTGGAAGCCACCATAAAGAATAATCGGGATACAGCGAAGCAGAAGGATCAGATATCGTTCTTCCAGATCCTTTTCTTCTTTTGTCTCACCATATTTTCTTAAAATCTCCCAGCCCGCCCGGAGACGCCGGAAACAAAAGGAAGTGTCCGGCGCGGAGAAAAAGTTACATGTTGGAAAATCCAGGCTGCCGTCCGGTCTCTGCCAGCGCTCCACAAATCCGATTCCGCGTTTTACCGCGTCAAAAATCTCCGCATCCTTATAATAACTGCTTTCCTTACAAAAATACAGGCACAGGGCATCCGTCAACATGTAAATCGTCTGCTTGCCTTCCACCACGTCACTGTCCATTCTGCCAAAATCGGGCCGCGCAGTATCATTTACCTGCTTTTTCAGGAACATCTCCACAATTTTTTCCGTGGAGTTTACCATATGAAGCCAGTATCTTTTCACTGATCTGATTCCTCCCAGTCTACTGTAATCGTATTCTATCAACTACTGAAATCGTTCTATCAAACAAATCTGTCGGTTCATGCGCTCTGGAATCTCCGCAAGCAAATCCTCCCATGGGGTCAGAAGATCCGCGTCCCATTCTCTTTCCTCAAAAACAAAAGAAGGAACAAAGCTGAAGTTTTTCCGGATATACGCTCTCGTTTTTCTCTGCAATTCTTCCGAAATCGTAAACTGATCCTTTACCATGTCTCCCGGCGCAATGCCATCCGCTCCGGCTTCCGCCCCGCAGCTTTCCACCACCCGTGGAAAAAGCCGGAATAGCTCCGGCCGCGAAGCAAACGCATGCTTGCCAGGCTGCACATAAGCACACACTCTGCTCCCGTCTGCCGGAATCCGGCCGTTCTCCGGATCTACCAGACGCATATATTTGCCATGCGTACTGCCCTCTGCGTCCACAACGGTACCATCTCCGTCCAGATACACCCAGATATGCTCCAGCTCATACAAATGCTGGATATCATAGTCGTACCAGAAAGCATACTCGATCACGCAGCCTCCGTCAACCGGAAAAACCTCTCTTTTCGGAAAAGAAGCACTCCTTTTCGGCTCCCGGAACACCGTATATCCGACCGACTGAACCGTAAAAGGTTCCTTTTTATCAAAAAAAAGCTTTGGGCGGTACAACGCCGCCAGTTCTTTTTCCGTCATACGCTTGTCACCCACTGAAAATTGAATTATAATCTCATTAAAAAGTCCACTACAGCATCAAAAAGAAAAGACAGGAGTTCCATCATGATTTACGAAAATTGCCTTCAATTTGAAAAAAAGCACATTGTTTCCATCACGAATCAGAAATATGGCGCCCTCTACTTGTTTGACTATGACGAACGAAACGCCTCGATCAATATGGAATTTGAGCACCAGCATTCTTATTATGAAATCATGGTCTTCCTGGCACCTGCCGGGGAGCATCTCTTCGAAGGACAGATTTACCATCTTTCCTTCGGTGATATTGTTCTGATTCCTCCATTTTTACTGCATAAATCCATCTACCGAAAGGGCGCTCCAAGCGACCGGATTATCATTGATTTTATCTGGCCGGAAACGCTCAAGGCAGATGACCTTGGATATGCAGAGCTTCTGTCAATGTTTGAATTTCCGGAGTATATTTTCCGCTTCGCGCCAGAGCAGCGGGTCGCTCTGTATCGTCGGCTCAACGATATCCTGAATTATTCTCTGCGCCCGGGATTTTCTGTAGATGCTCCTCTCGACCAGCTGATGATTCATACCCTTTTTGTGGAGTTTTTACACGAGCTCTATACACAGAGGAACCGGAACCAGTACAGGAATAATATGGAGATTGCTCCCGCCGCACAGAAAATGCACTCGGTCGCCGCCTACATCCACCAGCATTACAGCGAGCCGCTCTCTCTGCAGTCGCTTGCTGAAAAGTTTTACATCAGTCCCGGCTATCTGTCACACAGCTTTCGGGAAACCATGCAGTTCACGCTGTCGAGCTATATCCAGAACACCCGTTTCAAAAATGCGCAGCACATGCTGATTACCACGAATGCCAAAATTTCGGATATAGCCATTGCCTGCGGGTTTTCCAGCTTTTCTCAGTTCAACCGCATTTTCGGCAGGATGGCCGGCATGTCTCCGAGTGAATACCGCAAGCAGGCACAGAACACTCACAAACTCTGACAGAAAGCCTGTTACCACGTGCTTGCATTATCCATTATCCATCGTCCACTCGTAACTGCTTTCGTTTCTACTCAGTCACGCCTGGTTCACATCATATGGTCCCGCAAATACCGTAACAGGCTTTCATCTTTCCTTACTTATACTCTCTGACACTCCTCGCAGGTTCCTCTGCGTTTTTCTCTCCGAGTGCTAATACTTTTCATGCTGCGAACGCCGCGCTTTTTTTACAGGCTGTCGTAATACTCAGCTCTCGCATCGAGAATCTTCTGCAGACCCGCATTTACCAGCTCATCATAACCGGACTGATAGGTGCTGTCAAAGCTGTCTGTTGAGCAGCTGATGCAGTTATAAACCCAGGTCAGCATACGATTCTGTACATCCGTGCCATAGGTAGCTTCCGCATCTGAGATATAGCCGTAGCTCGGGAAAATATACTTTCCGGTATTGCATACATCGTAGTAGTTCTCATACCATTCTACGCTCGCCCACTCGTTAGTCTGCTCCTGATAATTCGACTGTGCCATAATCTCATAATCATTGACCCAGTCAAAGTTCAGATTCATGATGCAGAGGTCATCACAGGTTCCCGGATAACCTTTTTCATTCTTCTCATCCTCTGACGGCTCAACCGCAACGCCGAGATCATTGTAGGTCAGATCCGGTGTATAACGAACCTGAACTGCATTTGCCGGGTCAGCCAGCCAGTCCAGATACTGCATGCAGCACGCCGCTTTCTCGTCGCTTGTAGTAGACGGGATCATAACGAACATCGCATAGCGATACTCATACGGGGTACGATAGCCGCCTTCCGGCAAATCGAAGCACATGATCGGCTGGAATGTAGCATCCACTTCACCCATGGTGGTATTCAGCACATTGATGCTGTCCCACGGCTCTGTCGTATCGCCATTGCAGAAGCCTGCTTTTCCGTTTGCCAGATCTGCAAGATAGCTGCTCTCATCCGTATCGGTGTAAAATTCCTGTGTAATCAGTCCTGCATTGTAATACTCATTCAGCTTGCGAAGACCATCTTCCGCACCTGGCGCTACTGCCATGCAATACTCATTGTAAATATAAGCGGTACGGTCATCTTCCAATGTTACATAGGAACCAACAAAGTTCAGATACATCTCCTCTGTATCACTTCTTCCGCTCATCGCCCACGGTGTGCCAAGGCCGGCATCCTTTACCGCGTACAGATAAGTCTCCAGTTCTTCCTTTGTGGTCGGCATTTCCATACCAAGCTCATCCAGCCAGTCCTTACGGATATAAGCAGTATGACGCGCGTTCGCGGTACCTCTCTGTTTCATCACCGCATATCTCGCACCATCCAGTTCTGCGATGCCGCCTTCATTGGCCTCAGAGCAATATTCAGAAATATTTCCGCCGTACTCTGCGTACAGATCCGTCAGATCTTTCAGACCGCCCTGACTTGCATAGCTATAATACAGGCTCTGGCTATAAGTAAAAACGATATCCGGTGCGCTGCCGCCCGCCATCATAATGTTCACCTTATCATCAGACTCTGATCTCGGTACAGACGTATACTCTACATCAAAACCGTAGGTCTCCTGCATCTGCTCGCGGATCCACTGGGTCAGGGCATTATCCTCAGTCGTGGTATTCGGAGCCGCATTGCCTCTGTCCCAAACCATAACATTAATCTTTGTGTCCGCAGCCTTTGCTTTCATCGCAGATGTGCCGCCAATCACGCTGGAAAGAGCCAGTGTAGATGCGCTTGCTATCGTGCCCTTCAGAAAATCTCTTCTTGAAATTGTTTTCGTCATTTTTGTTCCTCCTTCTGTTTTAGAAATTGAGAAGTTATATGGAATATGCCATCCGGCATCTTCCTATTAAAATATCCTTCTGGATAAATTAATCCTTGCTTCGTGCCTGTTCTTCCTCATGCTCATATAAGCCAGGGCAAAACTGCTTTACCATCAGCCCTTCACAGCTCCTACCATAATACCCTTGGTAAAGAAACGCTGTACGAACGGGTATACAATCAACATTGGGAGCATGGAGATTACAATACTTGCAGCCTTTACATTCTCTGCCACCAGGTTTGTGGTCAGGCCTTCCTCGGCGGAGATATTAATAGACTCAATAAACTGTTTCAGTACCATCTGAACCGTATAAAGGCTGGAGGAATTAATATAGTACAATACATCGCTAATGTCATTCCATCTGCCGACCGCATAGAAGAGGCCCAGAGTGGCCAGCGTCGGTCCCACCAGCGGAAGCGCTACATTCAGCAGCGTCCTGACATCACTGCAGCCGTCAATCTTAGCCGCTTCATAGATCGCATCATCAATTCCCTTAAATGCGTTACACATGATGATCATATTGTAAGCACTCAAAGCACCCGGAATAATCAAAGCCCAAACGGTATTAATCAGGCCAAAATCTCTTACATTCAGGTAAGTCGGAATCGTACCCGGATGCAGATACATGGTCAGAACAAACAGCGTCATAATAAATGCCCCGCCCTTCAGGTCTTTTTTCGAGAGCGGATAAGCGGCCAGTACTGTCATTACCAGGTTCACAGCCGTCGTTCCCAGCATCAGGAGAATAGAATACCAGAAAGACCTCACAAAGCTGCCGCTGGACAGCGCTTTCTGATAAGCCTCTGTGGTAAAATCCACCGGCCACAGGAATACTTTACCGGCCAGGATTGCGTTTTTACCGCTGAAAGACATGGAAACAACGCGAAGAATCGGTACCATGCAAAGGCAGGTAAGAATGATAAAGAAAGCGGCCCAGAATCTCTGGAATCTTTTTTCGGCTTTACTTTTTACAGCACTCATTACATAATTCCCTCCTGTCCCATCTTTTTAATAATCTGATTTGCTGACACAACCATGATCACTCCAACCACCGTCTGGAATAAACCGACCGCTGTCGCGAAATCAAAACGTCCTGCCGCAAGACCTACAGAATACACATAAGTACTGATAACTTCTGCCGCGTCGCTGACGACTGCATTCGACATCATATACGGGCGGTCGAAGCTGATCGTCACGAGCCTGCCGACCTGCATAATCAGCAGCGTAGTCACCGTACCGGAAATCTGCGGAAGTGTTACATGCCAGATTCTCTGAAGGCGGGTGGCACCGTCCAGATATGCCGCCTCACTCAGGGAGACATCTGTCGCCATCAGGGCTGCCAGATAGATAATCAGAGAATAACCGGCTGCCTGCCACACGCCGGTTCCCCAGTATACAATACGCCAGATAAAGGAGTTACTCAGGAAAGGAACCGTGCTGAATCCAAGCGCTTCAATCACGTTATTCACCAGACCGCTGGAGGAGAACAGCTGCGTCACGATACCGGAAATAATAACCCAGGAAAGGAAATTCGGCAGATACAGCAGTGTTTGCGTTACCTTGCGGACGCCGTTGCTGCGCAGTTCATTTAAAAACAGTGCCAGAAAGATCGGAATTGGGAATCCGATAATCAGGTCTCCCAGATTCAGGATCAGCGTATTTTTCAGCGCTGTCCAGAAAGTCGACGAACTGAACACCTCTTTAAAGTTTGCCAGTCCCACCCACGGGCTGTTCCACATTCCCTGAAAAATACTGAAATCCTCAAAAGCAACGATAACACCAAGCATCGGCTTATACTTGAACAAAACCATGTAGATAACCGGAAGAAGCAGCATCGCGTACAACTGCCAGTGTCCCCTGAAATAGACGCCGAAGCTTGTCTTCTTTTTCGCCTGTACCTGTCCCTTTTCCATAAAAAACCCTCCTTCGTTATGTTTTAGGAACTTTGCCGCATCGGCTCCACCAGATATATTATGGAACCATACGCTCAGTCAGTTCACCACCAAACTGGCTCTTTCAGAATCGTTCAGCATTCAAACCGCATATACCTCATTCAGCCGCCGCTCCAGTTTTTCAACCAGATCCAGCAACTCAGATGGCTGATGAATAATATAATCCGCCCGTTCATCGTCATTAGAGGGAATCATGTTATACCGCGGCGACCAGTCAATCAGTACGGAGGTAATTCCAAATCGATTCGCTCCCGCCACGTCCTTACGGATATTATTTCCTACCATAATGATGCGTTTCTTATCTTCCTCTGTCAGCCCATTTTTCTCCATCGCATCCTGAAACATGGCGGCAGCAGGCTTCTGGACTCCGACGATCTCCGAAATCGTCCGCGTGCAGAAACAGCCGCCCAGCCCATTTTCCAGATAAACATTGGTAAAAGACTGTTCTTCCCCGTCCGCGACCAGTGCGATACGGTAGCCTCTCTCATACAGTGTGCGAAGCGCTTCCCCTGCTCCCGGAATCAGTTCCGCGTGGACGACAATTCCTTTTTCATCCCTGATCTCGGTGCTTTCATCAATAAAGGTATCTCCGCTGTCTGTAAAAATAAACAATCTTCTCTCCACTGTCTTTCCCCCGATGTTCTTTCCTGTAAATGTGTTCTCAGCTCTGAACCTGATGGAAATTATTGTACCCCCCTACCCCCTCAAATCTACACCTTTTTGGTTTTTTTCCGGATAAAACCTCGCATTTTTTGCTTTCTTTTAGGAAATATGTATATTTTTCCCTGAAAATGCGGCTGACATTTCAAGAGTTTGCCATTATTTTCAAAAATATAGTTCGTCAAATTGATAACAGGCAGCTGGGATAAAAGGGATTTTTTATGAAGCATGGCGAACAAAGGTCTTTTCTTTTCATAAAAGTCTTTTCATAAAAGTCTTTTCATAAAAGTCTTTTCATAAAAGTCTTTTCAAACAGAGCCTTTTCTGGTAGAATCAGGAAAAATCAGGAGGATTTCTTTATGAAGCTTGGCAGACAATGGGATTCCCGGCTGCAGATCTGGGACGAAGCCTTCGAGGCAAATCTTTATCAACCAATCCATGAAATTGAGATGGATGGGTTTACAACAATGGAACATCTTACCCTGGAACAGGCCCGTTCCGGGAATTTTCGTCCTTTTAAGACGGGCGAATCATGGGGGAAGAAATGGGAATACGGCTGGTTCCACTGTACCATTCGTATTCCAAAGGAGGCAGAAGGGAAACGTATTCTGCTCCATCTTGGCACAGCGGAAGAGATGCTGGTCTTTGTGAACGGACAGGAAGCCGGTTCGATTGACCGAAAACATTTATATATAGAAGTAACAGACTGCGCGATTCCCGGCAGAGAATTTGAAATTTACGCAGAATGCTATGCCGGACACGGCGTCAGGCGTGAAGATGGCGGTATCCAGCCGCGTGATGCCGTTCCCGTACCGGAACCGTCAAAGGCCCAGTGCAGGATCTGCCCCAGTCATTTCGGTATCTGGAACCAGGCTATGTTTGAGGCCTATGCGGATTATCATACACTCTACGACCTCTTTTTGCAGCTTCCTTCTTCCAGCCTGCGCTCGATGGAGATCGCGGAAGGTCTGAAAAAATTCACTTATATAGCAGACTTTGAGCTGGACGAGCCAGAGCGCACCAGAAGCGTGACAGAGGCTGCCCGGGTGCTCGCTCCTCTTCTCGCCAGAAAAAACGGAGATACCGTACCGGAATATACGGTTTTCGGACAGTCTCATCTGGATCTGGTCTGGCTCTGGCCGCTGGCGGAAACCGACCGCAAATGCGCCCGCACCTATGCCAACCAGTTGGCGATGATGGACCGCTATCCAGACTATCGGTTTCTGCTTTGCTGTCCAACCATTCTGATGACATTGAAAAAACAGTATCCGGATCTATACAGCCGCGTCCGCGAAAAAACAGCCAGCGGCCAATTTATCCCGGAGGGTTCTGTCTGGGTCGAAAGTGACACCAACCTGCCGTCCGGCGAGAGCCTGATCCGCCAGTTTGTGTGGGGCAAGCGTTTTTTTGCGCAGGAATTCGATACCGACACCAAAATAGCCTGGCTGCCGGACTGTTTCGGTTTCAGCGGAGCACTGCCGCAGATCATGGAAGGCTGCCGGGTTCCGTATTTTTCTACGCAAAAGCTTCTGCGCAGCGACCCGGAATGTGAGCCCTTTCCTTATAATAACTTCTGGTGGGAAGGCATCGACGGTACCCGCACGCTATCCCATATTTTCTTCGATTACAATGCGCCTTTTACTCCCATGCAGCTGACGAAGCGCTGGGAAAAAGACCGCAGACAGCCGGATCATGTCAATGGCCTGATCTTCCCCTTTGGCTATGGGGACGGCGGCGGCGGCGCTACGGAAATCATGATGGAGACTTATCACAGGTGCCAGGATCTCGAAGGCCTGCCCCGCTGCCGGATGGAAAGTCCGGTGCGCTATTTTGAACGGCTCGAAGATGCCGGAGAAGCTTCCGTCGGCCGGGAAAACCCGGCAGAAGGTATCTGCAATACAGGCTTTTGCTCGAAGCATGCCACGGAAAAAGTTCCGGAGGTTTATTACGGAGAGCTCTACCTGGCGTGGCACCGCGGTACTTACACGGTAGTATCTGAGATCAAACAGAAGCTCCGCGAGGCGGAATTTGCCCTGCGTGAAGCGGAATACCTGGCAGGACTGCTTCGGCTGGAGTCCATTGCTCCAAAGTCTTCCGAAAAGTCAGTTCTGGAGCAGATTCATGCTCTATGGGAGGAACTGCTTCTCCAGGATTTCCACGATGCCGCGGCAGGCTCCTCCATCCACAGGGTGAACCAGGAGGTCATTGCCGCACTGGAGCATGTTACCGCCAGAAGCCGCACACTGGCCGAAGAACTGCTGACAGAACTGGCCGACGGCGAAGCTGTCGTTTTCAATTCACTGAGCTGGGGGCGTTCTTTTCACGGGAATGCTCTGCCTCCATGCGGTTATATGCTGCTGGAAAGCCGCCCGCAAAGCATGACAGGCTCACAGGATACGTCTGCGGCAAAAGAAGGCCCAGCTGCCTCGCAAAGTCAGACCATGTGCGAAGCGGAATCCGAAATGCTCTGGAAAACCGAAATTGATGCCGACCAGGTGACCATCCGCACTTCTTACTACAGTGCCATTCTGGATCACTGCGGACGCATTGTCAGCCTGAAGGACGCCAAAAGCAATTATGAATATGCCGCCTCTCCACTGAACGATTTGCGCATGTATCAGGATATCAACCATTATTATGACGCGTGGGAAATCAGCCGGATGTACGAACAGATTCCCGAACCGTTTACAGCAAAGCCGGACTTTTTCTTTATAGATGAAGCATCCCAAACAGAAACTGTTTCCGGGAAAGGCACTGCGGCAGAGAATACCTGTGACAGGAAAAATACATCCTCAAAAAATGCCGTCGCCATGATAGAACGTAAAGAAGCGCACTTTACCATTCGGCAGAAGATTCATTTTTCCGCCGCGAAGCCGGAAATTGTCTTCGAGACAGAAATTGACTGGCATGAGCGGCACCGGATCCTGAAAGTAGATTTTCCGACTACGATTTTCACCAGAGAAGTGCTTGAAGAGATTCAGTTTGGTTATATAAAACGCCCGACTCACCGGTCGCGGCAGTACGAAAAGGACCTGTATGAGACCTGCCACCATAAATATGCCGCCCTGACTGATGGCGCCAACGGACTGGCACTGATCAACAACACAAGATACGGTCTCTCCGCCAGGGACAGCTGCATTTCTCTGACGCTTCTTCGCGCTCCGGCCGTGCCGGATATGACTTCTGACGAAGGGCTGCACCAATTCAGGTATGTGCTTCTGCCTTTCAGAGGACCATTCCAGTACAGTGAAGTGCCAAAGGTCGGATACGAATACAACACACCGGTTACTGTCACCAAAGCTGCCAAACTCCTAATGCAGTCTGCGCACACAAAGCGTGGGACTGATATTACCTGTGCGTCCTCCCGCAGCTTCTTCTCCATTGAAGGTGCGGAAGTCTTTCTGGAAACCTGCAAGCCCGCCATGGATGTGCCGAATGGCGTCGTCCTCCGGTTGTACGAACCGATGGGCATGGCCGGGGACTGCCGCCTGCATCTGCCGGCACAGGTAAAGCAGGTGTGGCGGTGCAATATGCTGGAAGAAAAGCAGGAAGTTCTGCTTCTTGCAGACCAGACAGTACAGCTTCACTTTGGCGCCTTTAAAATTCTTACATTGTTGCTGGAAATATAAGATTACCTGAATCTGTGAAGTTCGTGCTTTTATTTGAGCCTCTCACTATGGTGCATTTTAACCTTAACACGATCGTTCCTGGGCAGATATCTGAAAAGAAACGGGCACTTCTGAACAGTTATCATGCCCAGAAAAAAAAAGCGCCGTATTTAAGCGCCGAAGAAGCCGCATGGCTAAAAGACGCGACGGGAGCGATTTGATTTTCCCACTAATACAGCAGCCCAAGCACAAGCATATAATATTCCGGCAGCTTACCATCCTCCATCCAGAGCAGCTTCTGGTGCAGATATTTCGTCACAGTCAGCCCAACATTGCCGCCCAGCGCTTCTATGGAATAACGCATTCGCTCCGGATGCCGACAGGGTAATCCTTTTCCCCGCGTACAAAAGCTGCTGTCAATCATCTGCTCATCCGCTTGCGTGCCCGTCTGTTCTTGCGCGCATTGAGTACAATATCCGCCGCTTAAAGATATGCTTCCCGGCTTCTCCTTTTCCATTTGCAAAAGTTCTTCCGCAAGGGCATTTTTATACGTCCCCATAATCCTGGCAGTCAGCCGGGAGCTTTCCTGTGATGAAAAAGATCCGGCAGTCAGACTCTCTGGAAGATATATTTTCTCTCCTATCAAGTGGAGTGTATCATATGTTTTCCAGTAATTGACCGGATCAAAATCAAATTCCGGGCATGACCATGTCTGATTATAATTAGGACAGGCACGGCAGCATTCCGCAAACGTTGGCACATCCACACAGGTCTCCAGATATTCGCTGACGGGCACGTCTGCTTCATAGCGTTCCGTACGAAACTCCCGGATATCCTTTTCCTCGAAATTCATTCCATTTATTTTCACAATATTAAACCTCCTGCACCTTGCATCGAAAATCTTTGTTCACCCGTTTTCCCGGAAAAAAAGTCCCGCAAACCCTTGCTTCAACGGGTTCCCGGGACTGAATCAGTAGCGGAAGGGAGACTTGAACTCTCGACACCACGGGTATGAACCGTGTGCTCTAGCCAGCTGAGCTATTCCGCCATATATGGTTCCCATACAACAAGGCATGGAACTTTTTAACCTATGGGGCCTATAGGGCTCGAACCTATGACCCTCTGCTTGTAAGGCAGATGCTCTCCCAGCTGAGCTAAGACCCCATATGAAGTGAGCCATCAGCTGACTCACTTCGCTATTATAATACCAACCCATCTGAAAAGTCAAGCACTTTTTTTATAAATTCCATTTATCCCGGATCCACTTTTTGGCATTTTCGCTTTCTGGCGGGAGACTTCGCTCCTCCACTCGACCCGGTATACCAGGCCGTGGAGTATAAAACTCATCATTGCTCCGCACACAACGTCGATAACGGAATGCTGATCCAGTAAAACGGTAGACAGGCAGATCAGCACCATGATCACGAAGTGAACCGCGATCGTAAGACGCCTGTGTTTCAGGTTGTCAAGACTGCAGACGGCCTGGAAAACCATCACCGTGTTCATCACGTGGATGGACGGGCATACGTTCGTCGGCGTGTCGATCGCCCGAAGCATGACGACCAGATTGTATAGAGCACCTGTCTCATGCGGGGAAGAAGCCAGCCGCAGGTTCAGCCCCGTTGGGAAAATATAATAAATGATCAGGCAGATCGTCAATCCGGAAAAAACCATCCGGCATAGCTTTATGTAGTCTTCCCATCCGCGCCTGCAGAACCAGAGAAAGCAGCCGATGATATATGGAAACCAGAAAATGTACGGAAGGATGAACGCTTCACAGAACGGAATCAGTTCATCCAGCTTACAGTGAATGATATATTTCGGTACAACATTCTCTTCCAACCAATGAAACGCGTACAAATAAAAGGCAAGATAACATACAGAAATCATGAGTGGATATTTATGAAACCAGGCTTTGATTTTCTGAATCCTCATAAAAGCATCTCCTATCCTTTGCTCTTTATGTAGCTGCATTCATGCGCTCCATATATTAGCACCTTTTTGTTTCTTTGTCATTCGAGTTTTGATTTTCTTAAGGATTTTTTTAAAATTTTGTTATTTGGCGTCACATTTCTGTTCTGGATGCGTTTTTATTTATGGATTCTGCATATGCATGCCAGTCAAAAATGGGATTCCGCTAAAGAAAGTTCTGATTCCAACGCGTGAAACTGCTTTAATTTTTTACGCGCAATACCCGGATTGACCGAAAAATACAGGGACAGCAGCCTTGCGTCTACTACATCCCACTGGTGAAATCCCACATACGAGGGGTAACTGCTCCACCAGTAATCTTCCAGCCGGCTCACATAACCTTGCCGCAGAGGTGTCTGATGGATTTTCCGGCAGCAATCTGCGATTTCCGGAAGCGTATTCAGCTGCCTCATTTGACCGGAAAGTGCGATTTGATCTTTCCTGGGTGTTTCGGAAGTCTCCGGCTGCAGGAGCTGTTTGCGGACCGCGCTCTGCAGCGTCCGAATGACTCCGGCAATTCTGGCTGCCTCTATCACAAAATATGCGCGGTCGTCCATGATGCAGAATGCGAAAAGAAGCCACCCATCTCTCTGGTGCAATTCGCTGATTCGTTCGAGAAGATGCATTTTGATCCTCTCATCCGCGAAGAGATAGCGGCTTCCTTCCAATTCATAGTAAAATACTTTTTTCTCTGTCGGTAGATGTGACATACCCCTTTCCTCCTTTTGGGGAGAGTAAATTTTAACTGGATGCAGTCAAAAGAATTTCCGCTGCATTCCTGGCTCTCCGTGAAAGAAATGGTATCATTTCTACATATATTTATCAAAGAAAAATTGCTTTTTGTGACAAATTGAATCGTTTCGGCAAGGTCTGACGAGAGCTGCCATTTTGGCGTGTCCATTTTTCAAAAATTGTCACGCCTTTACAGGCCAGTCGAAGCAGTGTATGTAATATCTCCAAACGCAGCGCTGTACTCATTGATGCGATCCATAATCTCTGTCGCTGTAGTGCCGGTCGCCGGCGTTGGACGGTAGTCGTTATAGCTGGACTGCGAGGAAAGGGTGCATGGGATAATCTCAATGTTGTCATCCTCCGCTGCTCCCTCACTGCTGACTGTGAACGTCTGCCGAAAGATCATGGTAGCCTTGTCGGACGGATTGGTATTGCCCCCAAAGCAGAAATTGCCCAGACTGTAAACGATGTATTTTCCATTGTATTTCTCAATCCCCTGCAGGACATGCGGGTGATGCCCCACCACCAGATCTGCGCCGCAATCGATCGCGATGTGCGCCAGCTCCTGTTGTGTTTCATCCGCTGCTGTTTCTTTTTCCGTGCCCCAGTGGAAAGCAACAATAATCAGCTGCGCATCTTCCTCCTGTGCCTCGGCGATTGTCTCCCGTACCTGCGTTTCGCATGCCATTCCGGACGCCAGCTCGTATATGCCGATAAACGCGACTTTGACGCCGGATACTTCCTCATAAGCAATGGTGTCTCCGATGCAATATTCGATCTCGGCGGCAGTCAGGTTTTCTTTGGTGTCAACCAGACTCTGCGCGCCATAATCACTGCTGTGGTTGTTCGCCAGTGTGACGACCTCAATCGAGCCGTCCAGAAGAATCTCCGTATAAGAGGGATCTCCCTTAAACGCATACGTCTTATCCTCAGGCGTCGTCTCATCGGTCAGAGTACCCTCCAGATTTGCAAAGGTAATATCATCGTTTTCCAGAATATCCCGAACATTTTCAAAAAAATAAGTGGCGCCATATACCGCATAATAAGCGTCAAAGCTGGTCGATGTGTTTGCACCTGCATATGTACCAAGCGTACAGTCTCCAACCACACTGATGCTGACGGTCTGTTCCGAAGTAACAGTCACAGAGCAGCTCACTGTCCCCAGATCATCCGCTGTCACTTTAATCAGCGCACCGCCTTCCGCCACAGCCGTGACGACCCCGGAGCTGCTGACGGTAACAACATCGGTATTGGAGCTTTCATAACGCAAATCCTTTACATACGCGTTGGCCGGGGTGACCTCTGCAGTAAGCGTAGCCGTATCGCCCGGAAACAGGGTCAGCTCCGTCTCACTCAGAGACAGGGATTCCGCCGTCACCATATTCGTCACAATCGGACTGCTCGTATTGCCAGCCTGATCCGTGGCGCAAAAATAATAGGTCTTGCCTTCTTCATAAGCGATCGGTTCACTGTAAGCCTGATAAACGGGAAGCCCAATCCAGTCGTCCTCCTCCAGTACAGCATACCAGACGGTAGCCACGCCGGAGCGCGCGTCAGATGCAGTCACTGTGATCTCGCCCTGAGATTTGTCCACGGAAACGACCGGCGCGGACGAATCTACCATCGGGACTTCAATCCGAGCGGTCAGCGTTTCCTCATCCGTCACCACGACTACTTCCGCCAGATAATCTTTCACGGTAGCAGTGATAAACCCTTTTTCATCTGCTTCATAAGCAGTTCCGTCCACCTCAACCGAAGCGATTGTCCCGCTCTTTACTTTCACTTTTAGCTTCAGCTCACCAAAAGAGCACCACTCTTCCGGCTGACTTTCTACGGTGATAATCAGCCCCGCGTCAGCTGTGACATTCTCCTGTTTCCGTTGAAGGCTCATGGTATGGGTGAGTACAAACAAAAGAATCACCAGTACCGCAATCGCAACGGCTGCGGCTGCGCCCGCGATTCGCAGTTCTCTCCCTCCAACACCCTTTTCCTCCAGCTTTGAACGGATTCGGCGCAAATGTGCTTTGACATCCGGCGCCACCGGAGTTTCTTTCAAATCGCTGAGCCTGCCATGGTGTTTTGTTTTCTTCTCCCCAGAAGAAGCATTCCCCGTATTGGAGACATCGGGAGACTCTGCGGAAGAAGAATGCGGATCCGTTGCGATGACCGCCTTCTCTGAAAATTGCGCTGGCAAATTCCCTTCTGTTGAGGGATTCGCCGCACCTTCTGTAGAATTCTGAGCGGCGCTTTCCGCCCCCGCTCCATCGAGCAGCCGGTCAAGAATCTGCACCGTATCCAGATCAATTGAATCGATCTCGTTTTCATCCGCTGCGATTTCCTCTGGAGCGGAAACCGTCTTCTCCGGCTGCTCTGTCTTCTTCTCATCAGCGGACTCCATATGCAGACTGCGCAGAATGCGCTGCCCGACCGTCTCTGCCTCCTCCGAGACGGTTTTGGCGCCGTAGCGTCTGCGTGTCCGTCCCTCGTGACGCTTCTCCGCATCCGCCAGGCGCATCCGTTCCGACGTCCGGGACGGGGATTGCTGTTCCGGCACCTGTGCACCGACAGCAGGACGCTGTTCTGGTGTCTGCCCACCGGCAGCGGGAGGCTGTTCCTTCTCAGGATTGTTCTGGTGCTGAACCTCCTCCTCCCCGCGGGAAGTTTTCTGCCGAATATGATTTTCTTTCCACGCAGACAGGGCTTCTCCCATATGCTGAACCCCTGACTGCATCCCGTCCTTCAGATCACTGCCCGCATCGGTCAGCCGCTTGGCGGTCTGACGGAACACGGCAGGCAGTCTATCCTCTGTCTCATCCGCAAGCAGACGCTCAAACGCTTCGTCGTCATCATCATCGTCTTCTTCTATCTTCTGCTTTGCATTCTGCCGCGCGGCTTCTTTTTTCTGGCGTGCGGCAAGGGCGGCCTCCTCTCTGGCTGCCACCCTCTGCTTTTCGGCTTCTTCCTTTTCCTGGGCCTCACGTTTCTGCGCTTCGCGCTCTTCCTCTGCCTTGCGCTTTACGTAAGCCTCCGGCTCTTCGCCGTTCTGGATTGCCTTCACGATTTCAAATAATTCGTCGACGCTGTCTGCTTTTATTTTCTTTTTCATTATCTGTAGTACGCTACGCCCGATTCAAAGATCTTCAGGTCCTGCTCTCCGTATATATTGATCGCCACAGAATCCCCGCGGCGCTCTGCGTGTGCCATTTTGCCCAGCACTCTGCCATCCGGGCTTGTAATGCCTTCGATCGCGAAATAGGAACCGTTGATGTTCCACATCTCATCGCTCACATCAATATTGCCGTCGATGTCACAGTACTGCGTCGCTACCTGGCCATTGCCAAACAGACGGAGCAGCCATTCCTTGCTGGCGACAAAACGTCCTTCCCCGTGGGAAGCCGGGCTTGCGTAGACGCCGCCAAGCGTTGCCCCGGCAAGCCATGGGGACTTGTTGCTGACCACTTTCGTGTAAGCCATTTTAGAAATATGACGGCCGATCGTATTGAAGGTCAGCGTCAGAGAATCCTCTCTCTGCCCGGTGATCTCACCGTTCGGCACCAATCCCAGCTTGATCAGCGCCTGGAAACCATTGCAGATGCCAAGCGCCAGTCCGTCCCGCTCGTTCAGAAGTCTGGTCACCGCCTCTTTGATCTTTGCGTTCTGGAACGCAGTCGCGAAAAACTTCGCGGAGCCATCCGGCTCGTCGCCCGCTGAGAACCCGCCCGGGAACATGATGATCTGCGCCTGGCTGATCGCTTTTTCAAATACATCCACGGATTCGCGGATATCCTGTGCGCTGAGGTTGCGAAACACCCGTACGTCTACTTCTGCCCCCGCGCGCTCAAATGCTTTCGTACTGTCATACTCACAGTTCGTTCCTGCAAATACCGGAATGAACACACGAGGCTTCGCGACTTTGTGCTTACAGATATACATCTTTCCTTCGGTAAGCTGCCATAAGCCCTTTTCCGTCATTTTTCCGCCGGAATCCTTTCTGCCGGCAAAGAAATACGAGCGCGGTCCATCGACCGGATTTCCGTCAATGTCCAGGCCGCCGCCGACAGTCGGAATCCCTGAGTCAGTCTTGAACACTTTCTCAAGCGTCCCCGTCCACGCCTTTAGCGCCTCATCGCCCGGAATCTTCACATCACAGTATTCAAAGACACCCGTATCGGTCACCTCGCCGATTACCGTATAGGAAATCGCCAGATTTCCTACGCCGCCGTCCACGACCTCGGCAACAATGTTTCCGAATCCCGCCGTAAACAGGTCACGCGCGTCCACGTTGTGCTCAATCCGGAAGCTGCGCCCGTTACCGAATGCCATCTTAGAGAGTGCGGCGACCAGACCCTTTCCGTCTACCGCATAAGCGGATACAATACGTCCTGCCTCGATGTCCTGATGGAACTTCCGATACTGGTCAAGCACCTGCTCATACTTCGGCAGGCCGTATTCATCTTTTTCAATCTGCAGCAAAATCAGCTTATTTCCGGCCTTTTTCAATTCCGGAGTAATGATGGTGCGGTCACTCGCCACATCGACTGCGAACGAAACCAGAGTCGGCGGCACATCAATCTCGTGATGCCCGTTCCCCGCAGCATCCGCCTCATCTAAAATATTAAACGATCCCGACATACTGTCCTTGCCGCCGATCGCCGGCAGGCCATAGCCAATCTGTGCGTCATACGCACCCAACAGCGCTGCAAACGGCTGGCTCCAGCGTTTCGGTTCTTTCGTCATGCGGCGGAAATATTCCTGGAAGGTAAAGCGAATTTTGTCCGCCTCGCCGCCGTTTGCCACGATGCGCGCAATCGATTCCGTCACCGCGTAAACGGCTCCGTGATAGGGGCTCCAGCTCGAAAGATATGGATCAAAGCCATAGCTCATCATCGTCACAGCGTCCGTCTTTCCATCCAGAACCGGAAGCTTCGCCACCATCGCCTGTGTCTCCGTCATCTGGTATTTTCCGCCATAAGGCATCAACACCGAACCAGCGCCGATAGAGCTGTCAAACATCTCCACAAGCCCTTTCTGGGAGCAACAGTTCAAATCTGCGAGCGTGGAAAGCCATTTTTCACGGACATCACCGACATCCTCCCGCACAAAATACGGCTCCGTCTCAGAAGGCATTTCTACCTCTACCGCCGTCTCCTGATGCGCGCCATTCGTATCCAGAAAAGCTCGCGAGATATTGACGATCTCCTTTCCTCTCCAGAGAAGACACAGCCGCGGTTCTTCCGTCACTACCGCAACGGCGGTAGACTCCAGATTCTCCTCTGCGGCGTAGCGCATAAATGTATCCACATCTTTCGGATCCACAACGACTGCCATACGCTCCTGAGACTCGGAAATCGCGATTTCTGTTCCATCCAGACCGGCGTATTTTTTCGGGACTTTATCAAGATCCACACGAAGCCCGTCCGCCAGCTCGCCGATCGCTACCGACACGCCGCCCGCGCCGAAATCGTTGCATTTCTTGATCAGATGGCTGACCTCCGGACGGCGGAACAGCCTCTGCAGCTTACGCTCGGTTGGAGCATTTCCCTTCTGTACTTCTGCGCCGCAGACTTCGATCGAAGCTTCTGTGTGCACCTTCGAGGAACCGGTCGCACCGCCGATTCCATCGCGGCCGGTACGGCCGCCAAGCAAAATAATGATATCGCCCGGATCCGAATTCTCGCGAATGACCGCCTTTCTCGGAGCCGCCGCCATCACCGCGCCAATCTCCATGCGCTTTGCCACATAATTCGGATGATATATTTCCTTTACATAGCCGGTCGCCAGTCCGATCTGGTTGCCATAAGAGCTATAGCCATGCGCTGCCTCACGCACCAGCTTCTTCTGCGGAAGCTTACCCTTCAGCGTCTCAGAAGCGGGCACTGTCGGATCTGCCGCGCCGGTCACACGCATCGCCTGATAGACGTATGTCCGCCCGGAGAGCGGATCACGAATTGCGCCGCCCAGGCACGTCGCCGCACCGCCGAACGGCTCGATTTCCGTCGGGTGATTGTGCGTCTCATTTTTAAAGTTTACCAGCCACTCCTCAGTGGTCTTCTCCGGCGCTTTCCCTTCCGCAGCCTGCCGCTCAATCTCTACCGGCACCACGATGCTGCAGGCGTTGATCTCATCGGATTCCTCCTGGTCGTCCAGCTTGCCCTCTTTTTTCAGCTTGCGAGCCGCCAGCGTCGCCAGATCCATCAGGCAGGGGAATTTTTCTTTCGCGCGGCTTTCTCCAAATACGTCTTTCCGGTCTGCCAGATACTGCCTGTATGTCTTCTCAATCGGCGCACGGTAATATCCGTCGTCAAAAGTCACATCCTTCAGCTCTGTCGAGAATGTCGTATGACGGCAGTGGTCTGACCAGTACGTATCCAGCACCCGCACCTCCGTCACCGTCGGATCACGGTGCTCTTCGGAAGCAAAATACTTCTGAATGTGCTGGAAATCGCGGAAGGTCATCGCCAGATTCAGCGAATCATAAAGCGTTTTCAGATCTGCTTCCTCCATCACGGTAAAGCCTTCAAACGTCGCAATATCCGCCGGCTCTCCAAACTGTGTCACAAGAGTCTCCGGCTTTTCAAACCCGGTCTCACGGGAATCCACCGGGTTGATGCAGTGATGCCGGATCGCCTCAAACTCTGCGTCTGAGAGCTCTCCTGATACAACATACACGGTCGCGGAACGAATAATCGGCTCTTCTTCTTCATTCAAAAACTGCACACACTGCCGTGCCGAATCTGCCCTCTGATCGAACTGCCCCGGCAGATACTCAACGGCAAACGCCCGCTCTCCTTCGGAAAGCGGAAATTCTTCCTCATACAGCATATCCACCGGCGGCTCCGAAAACACCGTCCGGCAGGCTTTCTGATATACATCCTCTGAAATATTTTCCACATCATAGCGGATCAGAACCCTGACCCCACTGAGTCCTTTCACACCCAGATAACTTTTGATCTCGTGCGCGAGATCCTTTGCGGCCACCGCAAAGCTATCCTTTTTTTCCACGTAAACTCTTTTTACTCTGCTCATTTGGATCCTCCTGTGGCTATCTGTTTGGGCAATTGCTCCGTACCGTCATCGCTTACCGTTCCCGGCTTTTCTCTTTATTCCGGTACTCTCTGCGAATTTTATCACACTTAAAGCAATATGACAAGATTCGGCGCAGAAAGTTCTTAAATTGGATGAAAAACCCCGCCATCATGCAGTGGCGGGGTATGATTTATTTTTGTATTTGAACGGAACTTACACTGCTCCAGGCGGAGTAGTATTTTGTCCCCGCACTGTTCTTATAATACGTGCGGATTCGCACATAGTATGTCGTTCCGCCTGTCAGACCGGTGATCGTCTGGCTCACCTGCGTCCGCGACTTCACCCAAACAGTTTTGCTGCTGGTAAAAGAAGAACTGGTCGAATACTGGATCTGGTAGCCTGTTCCCTTTGACACTTTGCCCCAGGTCACCGTCGCGCTGCCGGAAGTGCTGCTCGTGACAGCGGAAATGACCGGTTTCTTCAGACGAACAGTTTTTTTCGCTGTACCCGAACCGCTCGAGGTACCGCTGTAGGCGACTACCTTATAAACATAAGTCGTCCCATATTTGCTTTTCACACTGGTGTCCGAATACTTCAGCGTAGAGCCGCTCGTAATCGTCGCAATTACCTCATAGCTGCCGCTGCCTGTTTTGCGTTTCACATAATAGCCGTCCGCGCCGGTGACTTTTTTCCACTTCACGGTAATTCCTTTGGCGGTATTGGTCAGGCTGGATATCGTGCAGGAGGCCAGCTTTACTTTTATTTTTACTGTTTTACTGGCGGCGGCGGTCGTACTGTTACCCGCCGCTGTGACCGTAATCGTCACAGTACCTGCTTTTTTGCCGGTCACCACGCCTTTGCTGCTGACTTTAGCGATGGTCTTATCGCTCGAGCTGTACGTAATTGTCCCGGTTCCGCTTGCTGTGATGGTCGCTTTCGAACCGGCCGTAATGGTAGAAGCCGAGGTGCTCACGGTCAGGCTCTGGCTGATCTTATTAATTGTAAAGTTCACCGTCGCCGTACTGCCGGTGTAATCTCCCTTACCGGTCAGGGTAACCGTCGCCGTGCCCGGGTTTTTATTGTTGCTGTACCCCGACACCGTATAATCCGTACCGGCAGTCAGGGTTGTGCTGCCGTCCTTTACCGTAACCGCCGGCTTTTTCGCGGTGCCATCGTACGTATAGCTGCTCTGGGAAAGCGTAATCGTGCATGCGGAAAGCCCGTAATAAACCGTCGCCGAAGAGAGCGGGTCGTTGTAGGAGTCCACACTGACCGATGCCCAGGCCGTCTTTGTGCCCTGGTAGTATACCGTGGCAAGACTGGAGCATTTATAAAAAGCCCACTCCCCAATTGATGTCACACCCGCGGGAATTGTCACGCTGGTCAGCGCCGTGCAATGCTCAAATGCATAGGTTTCGATCGACGTCACCCCACTGCCAATCACGGCAGTCTTCAGGCTGGTGCAGCCATAAAACGCGCAGGTGCCCACAGAAGTCACACTGTCCGGGATTGTGATACTGGTCAGCGCCGTACAGCTGTCAAAGGCATATTCTCCAATCGTGGTCACGGTATCTGGGATCGTAACAGAAGTAAACAGACAGCTGCAGAACGCCCCGTCCGCTATGGTCGTCACACCGGTCGGAATGGTATAAGAGGTTCCGGTCTTTGCCATCGGATACAGAATCAGCTCCGTCTGAGCCTTATTAAATAAAACACCGTCTTTGGATGAATAAGCGATATTGCCGGAAGCCACCGTAATGGCGGTCAGCGTATAGCAGTCCGAAAGCGCCCACTCACTGATCGTCGTCACACTGGCCGGGATCGTAATCGAAGTCAGACTGCAGTCCGCAAACGCGCTCATGGCGATGGAAGTCACCTTATCCGGAATCGTAATGGAAGTCAGGCTGCTGCAGCCGGCAAACATGCACATAGTGATCGCTGTCAGATTGCTCGACAGTGTAACAGATTTCAGGCTGCTGCAGTACAAAAACGCGTAGGAGCTGATGGTGGTCACGCTGTCCGGAATCGTAATGGAAGTCAGCGCGGTGCATTCATAAAATGCCCGCGCGCCAATCGAGGTCACCGTGTTCGGAATGGAAATCGAAGTCAGCGCAGTGCAGTGCATAAAAGCATACGCGCCAATCGAAGTCACTCCGCTTTCAATCACCACAGACGTAATCGTATCGTTATAACTGAACCAGGGCGGATTCGTCGTCGAATCCGTTACGGAGGTCGTATTTACCGCATAGGTCGCCATCTCGCCCGTGCCGCTGATCGTCAGGACTCCATCCTCCAGTGTCCAGGTCAGGTTGGAAGTATTCGCCCCGCAGGTACCGGAGGCTGTCGCGCTGACAGCGCCTTCCGACTCTGATTCCGCCTCGGCGGCATCCGTATCGGCGGCCGCCCCGTCCTCTGACGAATCGGTCTCCTCTTCTGACGCATCAGTCTCTTCCTCCGATGTGCCCGCGTCCACAAACATATCGTCGTCGTCCAGCAT
>JAJPWX010000047.1 GCA_021205755.1 Lachnospiraceae bacterium
ATTTTATCCTTTTTGGTATGAATCTATAGTCCGGCGGATTGGGAAAGTTTTAATACATTGTAAATGATATTGCCGGGGTAAAAACAGATGTGGCTCTAATGGTAGAGGGAGAAGCAGTTCCGGCAAATGTCGAGGAGTATGCGGCTTCTTCTATGGAATTGCAGACAAAAAATGAAATATTTTCCGCCATGCTTGTTTATGGTTTTCTGAATTATGAAAATGGCTGTGTGAGTATTCCGAACAGAGAACTGATGGAGGAATTCAAAAACACCATCGTCAAAGAGGCATCCTATGATTACCTGCGTGATTTCGAGAGAGAATCGAGACGAATCCTGGAGAGAACATTGGCACTGGATGCTGACGCGGTGGCAGAGGCACTTGGTTATATTCACGATTCCGAATCGCCCCACAAGATTTATCTGGATGAGTCAGAACTATCTTCTACAGTAAAGCTTGCTTATCTGGCTGCAAGGGGGCAGTATCGGATTGAGCAGGAGGATCAGGCGGATCAGGCGGGAAAGGGATATGTTGATTATATTTTTTATCCCAGAAACGGAAAAGATGACGGGCTGATCCTGGAATTAAAAGTAGACAGAACTCCGGAAGCTGCGATTAAGCAGATCCGGGATAAGAATTATGCGCTGCGGTTTCAGGGCAGGATGGGAGAGAAGCTTTTGACTACAGGCAGGATTCTGGCTGTGGGAATCAGCTGCCAGAAGGGTTCAAAGAAACACAGATGCAAGATCGAGGTTTTACAGTAGATGAAAGGACAGAATAAGGATTCAACTTTCCATTTAGTGACTGGCGGCAGCGGCAGCGGAAAATCCGCATATGCGGAAGATTGTGTATCCAGACTTTTAGCCGATAGGTATGGTGAGGGAAAGGTATGCCCTGACTCAAACAGAGGAGCGGAGAAAAAGGCAAATGCTCACTGTGTGGCTTCGTTAAGATGCGTTTATATTGCTACCATGATCCCCTATGGAGAAGATGGAAAGCGAAGAGTGGAACGCCACAGGCGGCTTCGCAGGGAAAAGCATTTTGAGACGATTGAGTGCTATACCGGGCTGGAGTATTTATGGCTTGATACAGCATTGCATGATACGAGCAGGAAAGAAGCGACGGCTGCAGGCACAGTTTCGGGCGAAAGGAGGCCGGAAACTGAATATGTCGTATTGCTGGAATGTATGTCAAATCTGGTGGCAAATGAGGTGTTTGAGCCAAATGGAGCAGGAGATGGCACGGTCGAAGCGATCCTGCGCGGCATTGAATCGCTGCGGCGGCAGGCGCGCCATCTGATTGTGGTGACGAACGAGGTTTTTTCAGATGGCGTGTCATATGATGCGGAAACGATGCGGTATCTTTCTTATCTGGGTGCGGTGAATCAGGCCATGGCTGCGCAGGCGGATATGGTTACTGAAGTGGTGTACGGGATCCCAGTGACGGTGAAAGCAGGCTAAGTGAGGAGGGCCAGATGGCATGCGAATTCTAAAAAGATGCTGGAGCAGCCTGAATATTGCGTTTTCCATGTATTCGAAGCTTCCGGCGGCGCAGTGTGACTGGTCGGAAGAAAATATGAAATATGTCATGTGTTTCTTCCCGTGGATTGGAGGGATCATCGGGTTGCTCTGTTTCGGCTGGGACAGGCTCGCTTCGTATCTGGGAATTCGTGACGCGCTTCGGAACGTGATTCTGATGGCGATCCCGGTGGCGGTGACTGGCGGCATTCATCTGGATGGATTTTTGGATACGTCCGATGCCATGAGCTCCTGGCGACCGATGGAAAAACGACTGGAAATACTGAAGGATTCTCACGCGGGGGCCTTTGCCATTATCTGCGGGATTGTATATTTTTTCCTGCTCTATGGAGTGCTGGATTCTGTGCGGGGGGATTTGGTCTGTGTGTATGCCGGCTGCTTTGTGGTATCCCGCTCGCTGAGCGCGTTTTCGGTCGTCACATTTCCGAAGGCTTCGACAAAGGGTACCGTCGCCGGTTTTTCAAAAAACGCGCAGACAAGGGTGATACAGGTCACTTGCGTGTGCTATATTCTGCTTGTGGGACTGATTATGTTTTTGCTGCAGCCGGTTTATGCGGCGGCGGCGCTCCTGGGAGCTGCGGGGACTTTCGCGTGGTATTATCATCGGGCGATGAAATATTTCGGCGGAATCAATGGAGATCTGGCGGGGTATTTTCTGACCGTGTGTGAACTTGTGATGCCGTTTCTGATGGTGATTGTGTCTTATTTTATTTAGTGCTGTTTTCAACGCAGGCCGCCGGTATCTGGGTGGTAATGCGGATGAGTATAATGAAAAAATGGAGAAGAGGGAAGGAGAAAAAGGCTATGATAATCTACGTGAACGAAAAAGCAGGCCATGATGGCAATGGAACGAAGCAGATGCCCTTTAAGCGCATCAATGAGGCCGCGAGGATCGCCCAGCCCGGAGATGAGGTTGTGGTGGCGCCCGGCGTATACCGGGAATATGTGGACCCGGTTCATGCAGGTACGGAGGACGCGCGCATTACCTATCGCAGCGCCGAACCGTTGGGCGCGGTGATTACCGGTGCGGAGCTGCTGACCGGCTGGGAAGCATATGAAGGAACGGTCTGGAAAGCACGCGTAAAAAACAGCGTATTCGGTGCGTATAACCCGTATACGACCCATGTTTACGGCGACTGGTATTTTGCGAAAGCTGACAAGCATACGGGCTGTGTTTATTTAAACGGTAAGGCCATGTATGAAGCGACATCCCTTGAGGAGTGTGTAAAGGGCGAGGTCTATGAATGCAGCTGGGTGCCGGAGGAATCGATTTATAAATGGTATACTGAGCAGGACGGGGAAACGGATGAGACGATTCTTTTCGCGAACTTTCAGGGAAAGAATCCGAACGAGGAAACGATCGAGATCAATGTTCGCCGGGAGTGTTTTATGCCGTCGAAAACCGGGGTTGGCTACATCACAGTCAGTGGGTTTCGGATCAATAAAGCCGCTACCACCTGGGCGCCGCCTGCCGCGTATCAGGATGGAATGATCGGACCGCACTGGAGCAAGGGCTGGATCATCGAAGACTGCGAGATTTCTGACAGTAAGTGCGCGGGCATCTCTCTGGGTAAATATCTGGACCCGGAAAATGACCATTATTTTACTTATAAGCAGGTGAAAAGCCCGACCCAGATGGAGCGGGACGCGGTCTGCCGCGGACAGTACCATGGCTGGCTGAAGGAAAAGGTCGGCAGCCATATCATCCGCCGCAATAATATCCACCACTGCGAGCAGGGCGGTATTATTGGCCGTATGGGCGGCGTATTCAGTATTATTGAAGACAATCACATTCACCATATTAATAACATGATGGAACAGGGCGGGGCGGAGATCGCCGGAATTAAGATGCACGCTGCGATTGATGTCATTATGCGCCGCAACCACATCCATCACTGCACGATGGGAATCTGGTGTGACTGGGAGGCACAGGGAACCCGCCTGACACAGAACCTGCTGCATGACAACCAGCGTCCGCCGTTTGCGAAGAGCCTGAAAGGCGGCATGATGTCCCAGGATATTTTTGTCGAGGTAGGGCATGGGCCGACTTTGATTGATAACAACATCCTGCTTTCTGTCGCATCCCTGCGCTTCGCGACCCAGGGTGTTGCCCTGGTGCATAATCTGATCTGCGGGGCATTGACCTGCGTGGGAGATGGCACAGGCTGGCGCTACACGCCGTACCACATTCCGCACCGCACAGAAGTCATGGGCTTCATGACGATTCTTCACGGCGACGATCGTTTCTATAATAATATATTCGTACAGAAATGGCCGGCGGAGGATGTGATTACCCGGCATGATTCGGATGACGGATTTGACAGCGAAAACCGCGCGGCCGGCACCTGGATGTTTGAGGAATATCCGACATATGAGGAATGGATTGCGCAGTTTGACTTTACCAAACCCGCGGATATGGCAAAATGCGAACCGGCTCATTTTGGTCATCTGCCGGTGTGGTCAGAGGGGAATGTGTATCTTGGCGGGGCAAAGGCCAGCCGTCATGAGAAAGACGGTCTGATCGTCGCGAATGACCGCGATGATATCCGTGTGGAGCTCGTGGAGAAGGACGGGGAACTTTACCTGGATACCAATCTTTATGAAATGCTGGACGGCTTTACGGGAAGAATGGTTCACACCGATGTGCTCGGCAAAGCGTTTGAGCCGGAGCAGAAATACGAAAATCCGGATGGAACGCCGATCACCTTTGAATCTGACTATCTGGGAGAGCACCGGGGCGTCGAGGTACTGCCGGGACCGTTTGCGAGCACAGATGACGCGAAGCGGGCGATCTGCAACGCGAAATAGGTACCATCAACAGCATGCATGTATAGCAACTGGCAATACCGTTTCTCAGGAGCGGTCAGCTGCTGCGGCTGCTTTCCGCTTTACGGCGGATGGCGTACATCCGTATATCCTTTTAAAGGTGCGGTTAAACAGCTTCTGGTTGGTAAAACCATTTTGCTCCATGATCTCCGCAACTGACAGATCCGTATTTTCCAGATCTTGATAGATATGGGCGGCACGGACTTCATTCACATACTGTAAAAAAGACATTCCCATTGCCTTTTTGAAAAAACGGCAGAAATATTCCTTGCTGAAACCGAGCTGGTCGGCTGCTTCCTGTAAGCTGACCGGCTCTTTATAATGCGCGATCACATAGCTGATGGCTGTGCGAATCCGTTCCGCGTTCCGCAGACTGGCATTTTCCGGCAGCGTACTCTGCGGACGGGAAAAGTGCTGGATCAGCCGCGCGAAAATCTGCAGCACATACCCTTCCGTTTCCATAGCAAGCGTTACCGGATTCCGGATATAGGCCTTTGTCAGATCCTGCAGAAGCATACAGGTATCCAGATAATCCTGAAAATTGTCATCTCTGACGTCCTCCGGAGTGCAGCGGAACTGATACAGCTCCAGCCCCGGAACATATTTTTCCATATAGGATTTGGAAATATGAATACAGACAAACATCGAAGTTGGATCATGGGAAAAGGTGCTGTGTACCTGGCGCGCGTCCACCACAATCATATGCTTGGGGTGGAGCTGATATTTTTTCCCGTCTATGGTAATGTCGCTTTCTCCATTCAGATGAAAGAGAATCTCCAGCTCTTCGTGCCAGTGGGGCGGATGATAACCGCCTGGCGCTGTCACATAGGTGATGCGGAAACCGGATGTCAGGGGTTTCCGGAAGGATTCATAATAGGGTGCAGGCATTTTGTTGTCTCCTTTCTGGTGAGAAGGTTTATTCTGCTTCTATTACGATTTAAACTTTCGCCCGGCTGGGGCCGTAGAAGGAAAAATAGAAAAAGCAGAGTCGTATGTTATCCGAGGAATTCGGTGCGGATATTATAGTGTCAGATAGGGAAAATGTCAATATCGACTTAAAACAAATCAATATCAAACCTGTTGCAGGGGACGAAAACATAGTATTATCAGCAGCGTAACGAAGCAAAAGAAACAATCGTTATGTTTGAAAGAGAGGTATTAATTATGAGAAAATTTGTAGAATATTTCAAGCAGAATCAGGTAGAAATCGCGATGGCGCTGTACTCAATGAATATGGGAGTGAACTCCTTTCAGTGGTTTGAAATGACCCGTGTGCTGGCAGAGAGATAAAACAGAAATTACCGGATAAAAGAATGAAAGAAGGCTTTCGATTCATGCTTGTGGGTCGGAAGCCTTTTTAATGCGCAGGGGCGCACATGGAAGTTTTCCAGCTGACGCTGGATGCGCCCCGCGCGGCGAGTAGGGAGAAAATCTCCCTACTCGATTCCAATAGGAAAAAACAGGAAGACAGAACCGTTTAATGATGTTAAAATGAAAAAAATGAATGAGATGGAGGTATATCATATGGCACTGATTCAGGTCAATTTTATTTCACAATCTCTGATGCGGACGGTTCCGATTCAGGTGATTCTGCCGGTGGACAAGATTAGATTCCCAGGGATGCCCGAACGGGAAGAGAAACCATTCAAAACGCTTTATCTGCTGCATGGGATCTTTGGCAATTACACGGATTGGGTGAGCGGAACGAATATCCAGCGCTGGGCAGAGGAGAAAAATCTTGCGGTGGTGATGCCGTCCGGGGAGAATGGCTTCTACGTAGACCGTGCGGAGGAACACAATTATTATGGAGAATTCATCGGCAAGGAGCTGGTTGAGATCACGCGGAAGATGTTTCCGCTCTCAAGGAAGCGTGAGGATACCTTTATCGCCGGACTGTCTATGGGCGGATACGGCGCGCTGCGTAACGGTTTGAAATACCACGAGACCTTTGGCTGTATTGCAGGACTTTCCAGTGCAATGATTGCTGAGGGGATCGAGAAGCGTACCGATGATGTACCCTTTTTTATAGAAAGCAGAACGTACGCAGAGAGTCTCTTCGGGAATCTGGATGAGATGGTCAAGAGTGACAAAAATCCTGCCTGGCTGGCGAAGAAGCTGGCGAAGGAGGGTGCGGATATTCCGGCGCTTTATCTCACCTGCGGGACGAGCGATTCCCTGTTGGAGCCGAATCGGGCGTTTGTGAAGCTGCTGGAGAGTCTGAATATCCCGGTGACCTACGTAGAGGGAGAAGGCGCTCACGAGTGGGACTTCTGGAACCGCTCGATTAAGATGGTGCTGGATTGGCTGCCGCTTGAAGAAGACAATCTGGGAATAAATAGTGGTAATGTAGGAAATTAACTTGAAAAATTTGCCGGATGAGGCAGCACAGGGAGGGATTACGATGTACAGAGAAGTTGCGCAGAAACTGCTTTCCTTTATAAAAAGTTCGCCGACGTCATTCCACGCCGTTTGGAATACCAGCGGTATACTGGAGGAGGAAGGGTTTGAGAGACTGAAAGAAGGCTCTGCCTGGAACATAAGACCGGGCGGAAGGTATTATGTGACAAGAAATGGCTCCAGTATTCTGGCATTTAAAACAGGGACGCAGATGGAGAACTACAGTTTCCATATTACGGCATCCCACAGCGATTCACCGACCTTTAAATTAAAAGAAAATGCACAGATTGATGTCAGAGGAAAATATACGGTTCTGAACACAGAAGGCTATGGGGGAATGCTTTGCTCCACCTGGTTTGACAGACCACTTTCTCTGGCCGGGAGAGTGATCGTAAAGGAAGGGAACAGTCTTGCATCCAGACTCCTGGATATTGACCGGGATCTTCTGATGATTCCGAGTCTGGCCATCCATATGAACCGGGAAGTGAATGAAAAACAGTCGCTGAATAAACAGAAGGATATGCTGCCAGTCTACAGCGGGAGAAAAATGGATGCGGATGCGTTAAAGAACCTGGTGGCAGATGAACTTGAAGTGGAAGCGGAGCAGATATACGGGACAGATCTATACCTGTATAACCGGGCAGAGCCTTCCATCTGGGGTGCGGAGGAGGAATTTATCTCCAGCCCGCGGCTGGATGATCTGGAGTGCGCGTATGCTTCTTTGCAGGGATTTTTACGAGGAGAAAACAGCGAGACCGTCCGTGTGTATGCTTGCTTTGACAATGAAGAGGTGGGGTCGCAAACAAAGCAGGGGGCTGCCTCTACCTTTCTTAGTGATGTGCTGACCCGCATCAACGCCGCACTGGGAAAAACGCCGGAAGACTTGTCGAGAGCGCTTGCCTCCAGCTTTATGTTAAGCTGCGATAACGCCCATGCCGTTCATCCGAATTACCCGGAAAAGACCGATGTGTGTAATTGCGTATATATGAATGAAGGGATTGTAGTCAAATCCCATGCCGGACAGAAATATACCTCAGATGCGGTGAGCATTGCCCTGTTTAAAATGATCTGTGAAAAGGCAGGCGTGCCGGTTCAGTTCTTTGCGAACCGTTCGGATATGAACGGCGGAAGCACCCTTGGGAACATTGCCATGTCGCAGGTATCGGTGAATACCGTGGACATCGGACTTGCGCAGCTGGCGATGCACTCGTCATTTGAGACAGCAGGAGTGAAGGATGCGGCCTATCTGATCCGGGCAGCCGAGGCCTTTTACAAGAGCCATATCTGTGAGATGGATGCAGGAGTTTATGAGATAAAGGAAAGTTGCACAGGAAAATAAAATGGTTTACTATGAATTTTCGTTATGATAATTTTTTGTAAATAAGGAATCAAAAATTCGAAGAGGGAACATGAAATTGTTGAAAAACTACAAACCAGTTGCGCTTGAAACCAATGAAAGAAAGAAATATTTACTATAATATATTGAAAAATGTTAGAAAAGTATTATATAATTTACCTATCTGCTAAAGCTTAACAACAGGATGTTATAGACGATAGGAGGACATCAAAATGGACAAATATCACGCAGAAGTTTTTTAAAAGATTCAGCGGCGGGAGCAGTGGGTTGTAGCCGCCACAGGGCTGTTTGGAAGTGCGCTTACCGCGGCAATGATGATATTTGATAATAGGGGAACATCTATGAATGAAGCAGAGTATATTCTTGATTTTGCATTAAAGCTAAGTGAAAAAATGCTAATCAGCGGCGCCAATCTGGAGCGGGTCAATGATACGGTCTACCGCATCTGTGACAGCTATGGCTGCGACGACGTGCATTTTTTCTCACTGAACTGTTACCTGACATTGAACCTGAAGGATGTGGAGGGAAATCGGGTGAGCGGACAGCGCTGTATCCGCAGCGGCATGGATACGCACCTGGAAAATCTTTCCCGTCTGAATCAGCTTTCCAGAGAGATCTGCGCGAAAAAACCGGATCCGGAGAACCTGGAGGGAATGCTCGAAGAGGCGGTGAATACCAGGGGCTATTCTACCAGAACACGTCTGGCGGGTTATCTGCTGGCAATGAGCTGTCTTACGGTTCTCTATAACGGTGGGTGGAAGGATTGGATTACAATCCTGATCAACACGACGCTGATTTATCTGGGTGGAATTTACCTAAAAAAGCCTGGCGTGAATCGGATTGTATACAGTGTTTCCTGTACCTTTGTGGTGGGGACGCTGACGATTTTGCTGACAAAGATTGGCCTGGTAAATGATATTTATACGGTTATGATTGTGAACAGCATGATGCTGATCCCGGGAATTCCGATGGTAAACGCATTCCGGAATCTTCTGTGTGGCAATGAGATCAACGGGGTACTGGAAATTCTGAAAGTAATGTTGGAGGCTGTAGCGATTGTCTGCGGTTTTGTATTGAGTATCTATCTGTTTGGAGGGTTGATCACATGGTAGAGGCTGTAAAACTGGTAATTGTCTCATTTTTTGCGTCAGTCGGATTTGGAATCGTCTTCCGGATTGAGCGGAAATATCTGATTTACGCAGGGCTGGGCGGCGCGATTACCCGTCTCGTCTATCTGATTTTGCTGCAGCTGATTGCGGAGAGCTTTATCTACAGCTTTCTGGCGGCCATGGCGGCTGCGCTTTTCGCGGAATTCATGGCAGTGTATACGAAAAATCCTTCGACGGTATTTCTCTATCCTTTTATTATACCGCTGATACCGGGTTCTTCACTGTATTATACAGTGGTGGGTCTTGTCCTTCAGGATACAGAACTAGTGAGAGCGAATGCGGTTATCTGCATCCATTCTCTGCTGGGAGTGGGGATCGGATTTGTGGTTGTCTCAATGGTGATGTACTACGAGAGACATTACCGGGCAATTCGGTGGAAAAAACAGCGTGAAGGTAATGAGTAAGTATGCAAACAGGCGCATAAACAGACGTGCAAGCAGATTGAATGAAAATGAAATGGAAGAAATGAAAGTGGAGCAGGGACAATTCTCCAGCTCCATTTCCTGCATTCTTTCACTCTGTGCTGCTAAATCACCTGAAACAAATAGAATTTCAGATAATCCGTCTCCGGCACGTTCCAGAGGATCGGATGATCTGGTGCCTGCTGCCTGGCTTCGATCTGGCGCAGCTGTACCCCAGCGTCAGCGGCGGCGGAGTGCAGCATTTTGATAAAAAGCTCATCCGGCATGAAGTGTGAGCAGGAGCAGGTGGCGAGATAGCCGCCGCGCGGCAGAAGTTTCATAGCGCGCAGGTTGATTTCCTTGTAGCCTTTTTTCGCACTGTCCACGGTGCGTCGGCTTTTGGTGAAAGCGGGCGGATCAAGGATGATAAAATCGTATTTTTCCTCATGGCTCTGCTCTAATTGCGGGAGCAGGTCGAATACGTTGGCAACACGGAACGTCATACGGTCGGCGAGTCCGTTGCGCTCAGCGTTGTGACGGGCCATTTCAATCGCACTTTGGGAGATATCGACCGCGCAGACATGGGTTGCGCCGCCTTTGGCCGCATTCAGTGCAAAGGAACCGGTGTGTGTAAAGCAGTCGAGAACACGTTTCCCAGCGGCGAGACGGGCCACAGCCTGGCGGTTGTATTTCTGGTCGAGAAAGAACCCGGTTTTCTGGCCGTTTTCTACGTCTACCTGATAGATGATTCCATTTTCTGTGATTTCCGTGAGAGGATCTATTTGGGTTTGAGCGATGTCCAGCGGATACCAGCCCTTGTATTGTTTCAGTCCTTCCAGCTCGCGTATGGACACATCGTTTCTCTCATAGATGCCCCGGATTTTCTGGCCGTCTTCTGTCAGAATCTGATACAAAAGCGGGAAAATAACCGGCTTTAGCAGATCCATCCCATAAGAGAGTGTCTGTGTGACCAGAATATCATGGAAACGATCGACTGTGAGCCCCGGGAACTGATCTGCTTCGCCAAAGATGACGCGGCAGCAGTCGATGTCTGCACCCATCACGGTCTTGCGGTATTCCCAGGCGTAGCGAATTCTCCGTGCCCAGAACGCGGTGTCAAATTTATCATTCGCATTGCGTGAGATCAGGCGGATACGGATTTTGGAATGTTCGCTGTAAAATCCAGTGCCCAGATATCTGCCGGGCTTTTGCGTTGATGACTCTTTCTTTGCGGAGTGAGTGCTGTCAGAAGAAGCATGATTCGCATCCTGTCTCGAATCCGATGATGCGGATACTACATCAACGAGGCATCCGTTTGACAGCGTTCCGATGACATCTCGGATTTCCGCATCGTAAATCCATGGATGTCCATTCAGAATAGAACGCTCTGCTTTCTTGCTGACTGTGAGAATAGGGTAAGCTCTTTGCTGCTTCATGCTATTGCCTGCTTTCTGTAAATTATGTGTAAACCATTCAGCAACACATTAAAAATGAAAAATGCGATTTTCTGTAAAGGGAAACGACTTACGCCGTTTACAATAAAAATAGATTGAATAAGGCTACTATATCACACACCAGCCTGTGTTGCAAGCTGGCACGAGGCTGATTTATCAGACTTATACATTTGACGCCTTAAATAATGAGAGCATATCACTAGATATGAAAGAATCAAAAATAATTTAAGGAACATATTGACAAAAGAGAAGCTATGTTGTAATATGCATTTGTATAATTTCTTATGGGGAACAGCATGAAAAATCAGGTATGGATGAGGGAGGAGGATACGTATGGAAAAAGACGGTACAATTCAGACAGAAAAACAGAAAGAAAAACTGGAGAACGAAGAGAGTGTCCAGGAGAAAAAAGAAATAAAAAAGGAGCCGCTATATGTCTTGCGTGAGACTGTCTCAGAAAAGGATATGGTAAAAGAAGCGAGTCTGAAGTATGCTCTAAAATGTCAGGGAGAATATACGCTGGAGGACTACTACGCGCTGCCAGACGACCAGCGGGTCGAATTAATTGATGGTGTGATTTACGATATGGCTGCTCCGAATATGGCTCATCAGACTGCAGTTACTGCGATGACAGTTCAGCTGAACAATTATATCAATTCGCGTGGAGGCAGATGCCTTGCTTATCCATCACCCGTGGATGTGCAGCTAAACTGTGATGATCGGACGATGGTACAGCCAGATGTGCTGGTTGTTTGCGACAGGGATAAGATAATTAAACGCTGTGTTTACGGCGCCCCGGATCTGGTGGTCGAGATTCTGTCGCCTTCGAGTGAGCGGAAGGATCTCACGATTAAACTGGCGAAATATATCGGTGCGGGTGTCCGGGAATACTGGGTGATTGATCTGAGGCTGGAGAAAGTGATTGTGTATGACATTGAGCACGAATGCCGCACTGCCATCTATGGAATGAATCAGCATATCCCGGTTCAGATCTTTGACGGAGACTGTCAGATTTCTTTTGATGGGATTATGGAAATGGTCCGGTCGATTCTGGATTCTCCGGAACCGGATGAGTAAAAGAAGTCTTTGTTCAGGATTTTGTTTTTATGCATTGACAATATGGCGAAAATCCTTTATTTTATCATAGAAGAAACGCCAGACAAATGAATACTGGCAGAAAAATCATGCAAAGGCGCATCGAACTTTGAGTTAGCCCGGCTTTTCCCGGGCTGTTTTTATCCAACAGGAAAGTTCTCTGAACCTCCCTGTATTCGTTCGCGCTTCAACAGACTGACATTTCCACAGGAGGAGGACACACCATGTCACAGAGAACAGATATCCATAAGGTACTGATTATCGGCTCCGGCCCGATTATCATCGGTCAGGCGTGTGAGTTTGACTATTCCGGCACGCAGGCGTGCAAGGCGCTGAAAAAGCTTGGTTATGAAATCGTGCTGGTTAATTCGAACCCGGCGACCATCATGACAGATCCGGAAATTGCAGACGTTACCTATATCGAGCCGCTGAATGTTTCCCGGTTAGAACAGATCATTGCAAAGGAGCGTCCGGACGCGCTGCTGCCGAACCTGGGCGGACAGTCTGGCCTGAATCTTTGCTCAGAGCTGGCGTCGCAGGGAATACTGGAAAAATACGGCGTGCAGGTTATCGGCGTGCAGGTAGACGCGATTGAGCGCGGCGAGGATCGTATTGAGTTTAAGAACACGATGAACGCGTTGGGTATTGAGATGGCGAGAAGCCAGGTCTCCTACAGTGTGGAAGAGGCACTTGCGATCGCAGATGAGCTGGGCTACCCGGTTGTGCTGCGCCCGGCTTATACGATGGGCGGCGCGGGCGGTGGCCTGGTGTATAACCGGGAAGAGTTAAAGACGGTATGTGCGCGCGGCCTGCAGGCGAGCCTGGTCGGGCAGGTGCTGGTAGAAGAGTCGGTGCTGGGCTGGGAAGAGCTGGAGCTCGAGGTGATCCGTGATAAGGATAACAATATGATTACGGTCTGCTTTATCGAGAATATTGATCCGATGGGCGTTCATACCGGCGATTCGTTCTGCGCGGCGCCGATGCTGACGATTTCGGAGGACGTGCAGAAGCGTCTGCAGGAGCAGGCTTACCGCATTGTTGAGTCGGTGCAGGTCATCGGCGGTACAAATGTGCAGTTTGCGCATGATCCAGTGACAGACCGGATTGTTGTCATTGAGATCAATCCGCGTACCTCCCGCTCCTCCGCACTTGCTTCTAAGGCGACCGGTTTCCCGATCGCGCTGGTATCAGCGATGCTGGCTTCCGGACTTTCTCTTTCGGAGATTCCCTGCGGAAAATACGGAACCCTGGATAAATACGTGCCGGATGGCGATTACGTCGTGATCAAATTCGCACGCTGGGCGTTTGAAAAGTTCAAGGGCGTTGAGGATAAGCTTGGCACACAGATGCGTGCGGTCGGCGAGGTCATGAGCATTGGCAAAACCTACAAAGAAGCTTTCCAGAAAGCAATTCGCTCTCTGGAAACCGGGCGCTATGGTCTTGGCCACGCAAAGGATTTTGATACAAAATCAAAGGAAGAGCTGCTCTCTATGCTGATTACGCCGTCAAGTGAGCGCCATTTCGTGATGTATGAGGCGCTGCGCAAGGGCGCAACCGTAGACGAGATTTATGAGATTACAAAGGTAAAGAAATATTTCATCGAGCAGATGAAGGAATTGGTGGAAGAGGAAGAAGCTCTCTGCGAAAACAAAGGGCAGCTTCCGGCGGACGAGGCTCTGATTTCCGCGAAAAAGGACGGTTTTTCCGACAAATATCTGAGTCAGATTCTGGAAGTCCCAGAGGACGACATTCGCAACCGCCGGATTGCGCTGGGAGTAGAGGAAGCCTGGGAAGGCGTACATGTGAGCGGCACGCAGGATTCCGCTTACTATTATTCCACCTATAATGCTTCGGATAAAAACCCGATTAAAGAAGACAAGCCGAAGATTATGATCCTTGGCGGCGGACCAAACCGCATCGGGCAGGGTATTGAGTTTGATTACTGCTGTGTTCACGCGTCGCTGGCGTTGAAAAAGCTTGGTTTTGAGACCATCATCGTCAATTGCAATCCAGAGACGGTTTCGACCGACTATGATACTTCCGATAAGCTGTATTTTGAGCCGTTGACGCTTGAAGATGTGCTCAGTATTTATAAGAAAGAAAAGCCGCTCGGTGTGATTGCGCAGTTTGGCGGGCAGACTCCTCTGAATCTGGCGGCAGATCTGGAGCGGAACGGCGTAAAGATCCTTGGTACCGCCCCGTCTGTCATTGACCTGGCGGAAGACCGTGACCAGTTCCGGGCGATGATGGAAAAGCTGAGTATCCCGATGCCGGAATCGGGGATGGCAGTCAATGCTGAAGAAGCGAAGGCAATCGCAAAAGAGATTGGTTATCCGGTCATGGTGCGTCCGTCCTATGTTCTTGGCGGCAGAGGCATGGAGGTCGTGTACGATGACGACAGTATGGAGAATTATATGGCTGCCGCAGTCGGTGTGACGCCGGATCGCCCGATTCTGATTGACCGTTTCCTGAACCATGCGCTGGAGTGCGAGGCGGATGCGATCAGCGACGGTACGCATGCCTTTGTGCCTGCTGTGATGGAGCATATTGAGCTGGCCGGAATTCATTCGGGCGACTCAGCCTGCATCATTCCTTCAGTGCATATTTCAGAGGAAAATGTAAAGACCATCAAGGAATATACGAAGAAAATCGCGGAAGAGATGCATGTAAAGGGTCTGATGAATATGCAGTACGCGATTGAAAATGGCAGAGTGTTCGTTCTGGAAGCAAATCCGCGCGCATCCCGTACGGTGCCGCTGGTCTCGAAGGTGTGCAACATCCGTATGGTGCCGCTGGCGACCGATATCGTGACCTCTGAGATTACCGGGCGCCCATCACCGGTTGCGTCTTTAAAAGAACTGAATATTCCGTATTACGGCGTCAAAGAGGCTGTATTCCCATTCAACATGTTCCCGGAAGTAGACCCGCTTCTTGGACCGGAGATGCGTTCGACCGGTGAAGTGCTTGGCCTCTCCCCAGACTATGGCGAAGCCTTTTTCAAGGCACAGGAGGCGACGCAGACCAGGCTGCCGCTTTCCGGTACGGTGTTGATATCTGTCAGCAGAAAAGACAAGCCGGAAGTGGTCGAAATCGCCAGAAGCTTTGTGGAGGACGGTTTCCGAATCCTGGCGACCGGTACGACCTACGAACTTCTGACTGAAAACGGTGTCCCGGCAGAGAAAGTGAAAAAGGTCTATGAGGGCAGGCCGAATATCCTTGACCTGATCACGAATGGCAACATTGATTTGATTGTCAATACGCCGGTCGGCAAAGAGAGTGTCCATGACGACAGCTACCTGCGGAAGGCCGCGATCAAGGCGAAGATTCCTTACATGACAACGATGGCGGCTGCCAGAGTGACCGCGCGCGGCATCCGCTATGTGAAAGAGCATGGAACAGGGGAAGTAAAATCTCTTCAGCAACTGCATGCAGAGATCACGGACGCGGAATAAGTATTATCCCAAAATGAAAAGACAGCCCTTAGCAGAGAATGATATGCTCTGCACAGGCTGTCTTTTCATTTTGATGCTGGTCTGAACTGGTGGTTCACATGATGGCGTCTGCGAGGGAATTGAAGATTTCTGTAATCATATCATCCGTTGAAAGATCGGTATACCAGTACTCATCTACGTAATCCCAGAAGATTTCACATGCTTCCTCATCCATGACGGATTCAATGTCGTAGCCGCAGACGTAGTACATGTATCCCACGTCGTTGTCGGTATCTTCCTCCGCGAAGTAAATGAAAAGGAAAGTACCTTCGTTGTCGATGTTGTCTTCGTACCACTGCAGAGCGTATTCTTCTTTTTCGGAGTCAGTGGTCAGAGATTCATCATATGCTCTGAAATATATGTATGGCTGCACACCAGTCGCGTCGAAGAAATCCTCGAGACTTTCTCCGGCTGCGTCTGTATCATCAAACCAGCCGAGTTCGTCGAGAATGCAATTACTGTCAAAAACGAGATCGGTATCAATCTTATCCCGGCTGCTGGAACTGGTGACAGAGGAAGCAGAGTTCCCTGTATTTTCTACGGTCACATCGGTTGTCTGGTTTTTCTTCCCAAATGAAGCTGTGAAAGAAGCAACGCCCAGAACAAGGATGATCAGAACGACAATGATTGCTGTCATAAAGCCACCGCAGCCACCACCGCGATAATATCCGCCGCCCCAGAAAGGCCGGAATCTTCCGAAAAATCCGCGTCTTGGACTGCGCGGCGGAGGTGGATTTCTTCTGCCGCGGCCTCCCATGCCTCCTCCGGGATTGCCCATGCCGCCAGCGCCGCCTCTTGGAGCGGAACCGCCCATATTGCTGCCGGCACCTGCCCGTCCGGAGCTGCCGCTGCTTGTCCGGCTAAAACCGGAGCTTGTATGTCCACCGCCAGAGCGGCTTCCGCCCGAAAATCCACCGCCAGAACGTCCTCCGCTGGAATGCCCTCCGCCAGAGCGGCCACCGCCGCCTCCTCCTGCTCTGCCCATAAAAATTCCTCCTTTTTATCAGCTCCTAAGTCTGATTAACAAAAATATATCCATTTTTTGCGGCATTCCCAGAAAGAACGCCTGATGCGATATGAATGTGAACCGGTTTAAACAGACAAGGTTTTACTTCGCTTTATATGGCGGGTCAATCGGATAGCCGCCGCGCAGCTTCTGCATCCCGCGCGTCAGTGCGTCCTGCGAATTCTTCCAGTCCGCGTCGCGGTTGCGGTAGTCAAATTTATCGACCAGCCAGGATACATCCTCCTCGATGCGAGCGAAGTTTTTCTCCATCACATCAAACATGGCGGGATAGAACTCCGCTCGCTCTTTCTCATTCAGATAGTGATCGGCATTTTGACAGAGGATACCAAAATGATGCAGGCAGAAGCCTTTGCCGTTCAGTATTTTTGCCTTGAACGCTTTATCCTGCCGGTAAAGGTAGAAAAAGGTCTCGATGTAGCGCTCAAACGTTGGCTGAACGGTCTGACAGATATAGCAGCTGCAATCTTTCGATTCCGTCCAGGCCTGAATGGGATTTTTGCTTTCGCTTCCCTCCTGGTTCTTTCGATGGAAAAGGTTGATCTTCTGCGTTTTTCCCGGTGTATAGGAAGCAAACTGCTCATGCATTTCTTTCATGAGTCTCTGGTAATGTGTTTTCATGATGAGTGCGTTGCCGAGCGTGTTGCCATAGTCGTACATTTTTTTCAGGTGCTCCTGGCAGAAGCCGATTTTGTCTGTCTGCTCCCGGATGTCGCTTTCCATATAGGAAGAACCGCTGCCAATGGTAAAGTCGATGGCGTCTTGCTCCAGCTTGCGCTCGATGAAACAGAACGGACATTCATCGTTTTCGTTCACCGCGTCATTGAGCGGAATGGTGTATAATTTTTCTTTCATATGCGGATACCTCTTTCCTTTGTAAGGCTCAATATAATGACAGTTTACCAGAAAACTCTCTTATCGTACAGAAAAATTTTTATAAAAAGAAGATTGCCAGGTTGGCAGGAAATCTTTTCTGCCGTTAAATTGGCGTTGAATAAAAGTGCCTTTTGTGGTATTCTTTCGCCATAGGGAAACGACAGAAAGCAGCGGGCGGATGCGAACGGTAATCAGTCAATACCACAGGCCGGGTGGAGAGAGAAGGTGCGCGATGAAATGCAATGAGGCCAGACGTATGGTCGTTCCATTTGTGAAAAAAGAACTGTCAGAGCGCGATATGGAAGCTTTTCTGAACCATGTGGAATCCTGTGAGGATTGCATGGAGGAGCTGGACACTTATTTTATGGTATACAAAGCGATCGACGCGATTGATACCGGCGCCCACGATGAACTTGATTTTAAGAAAATGCTCGCAGAGGAGATTCGCTCGGCAAGACACTGTATTTTTCGCAGAAAGGCTTCCAGGATCTTTCAGGGTGTTCTTTTAGCGGTGGCGGAGGTGCTTTTGATTTTCAGTATTTCTACGGGTGTTCAGATGAAACAGGGCACGTCAGACAGTATGTTTGAACGCGCCATTCTGCGTCTGAATATGCGGCAGCGGGAGGATGCTGTGGAACAGTTGATGGAGACGGAGTCCGAGATGTTCTCATTTGCATCTGACGAAACAGAGGAAGCTGAGACGATCGATTTGGAAGAGGAGACAACAGATGTCGGACAATAAAGAAAAAGTGGTTCTGATTGATGGACACAGTATTTTAAACCGGGCGTTTTATGGTCTGCCGGATCTTACGAACAGCGAAGGCCTGCACACAAATGCGGTCTACGGATTCCTGAATATTGTGCTGAAGGTGTTTGAGGAGGAGCACGCAGCGTATGCGGCGGTTGCTTTTGACCGGAGAGAGCCGACTTTTCGCCATAAAATGTACGCGGAATACAAGGGGACGCGAAAGCCTATGCCGCAGGAGCTTCACGAACAGGTACCGCTGATGAAGGAAATGCTGCGGGCGATGGAGATTCCGGTGCTGGAGCTGCCGGGTTTCGAGGCAGATGATATTCTGGGCACGGTATCCAGGCAAATGCAAAAAGAAGGACTTTCTGTGACGATCCTCTCTGGAGACCGGGATTTGCTGCAGTTGGCGACGGATGATATCCTGGTGCGGATTCCCAAAACGAAAGCGACCGGAACGGAGATTGAAGATTATTACGCGAAGGATGTGAAAGCACGTTACCAGGTGACGCCGACGGAGTTCATTGACGTGAAAGCTCTGATGGGAGACGCTTCCGATAATATTCCGGGTGTGCCAAGCATCGGCGAAAAGACCGCGACGAAGATTATTGCAGAGTTTGGATCAATTGAGGAGGCATACGCCAGAATTGATGAGGTGACGCCGACCCGTGCACGCAACGCGCTGCGGGAGCATTACGATATGGCGCAGATGAGTAAAGTACTTGCTACGATCGATCTCGACGCGCCGGTTGAGTTGAAAAAAGAGGACGCTGCGCTGGGCGTATTATATACGGCGGATGCGCTGCAGCTTTGCCGTCGGCTGGAGTTTAAAAATTTGCTTGGACGTTTCCATGTTGAAGAAGAAACAAAGCCGGAGACGGAGCATTTTTGTGCAGTTCGTGATTTAACTGAGGCGGAGGATTTGTTTTCCAGGCTCAGTGGTGGTACGACTGCCTTCCATCTTTTTGCAGAAAAAGATACGTTTCTGGGGATCGCGCTTTGCGGCGCGGATGGTGAGGCATATTTTTTGGAATGCTGTGGATTTCTGACAAAGGACTATCTCTGTGAGAAGCTTTCGGAATTGATCAAGGCAGGAGGTATTTCCGTCACGCTGCACCTGAAAGAGCAGCTTCCGTATCTGAGCACGAATCTTTCCCAGTGCCGTCTGTTTGACGCGGCGATTGCGGCTTACCTGGTGAATCCGCTTAAGGACAGCTACGACAGTCAGGATATCGCGAAAGAATACCTTGGTCAGATGATACCTTCCCGCGCAGAGCTTTTTGGGAAAAACAGCCTGGAACAGGCGATGGAGGAAAAGCCGGACGAGTTTCTTTCCTGGGCCTGCCGCCTGGCGCTGGTTCTCTGGAGAGCGTATCCGGTGATGGAAGAAAAGCTGATGACGATGGGCATGAAGCCTCTGTTTGATGACATTGAGATGCCGCTGGTTTTTACTCTTGCGGATATGGAACGCGCGGGTATCCGTGTGCAGGCAGAGGAACTGAAAAACTATGGGGAACAGCTGACTGGGCGTATCGCAGAGCTGGAGAGCGCTATTTACCAGCAGGCTGGTGAAGAGTTTAATATCAATTCTCCAAAACAGCTTGGAGTGATTCTCTTTGAAAAGCTTCAGCTTCCGCACGGGAAAAAGACAAAATCCGGTTATTCCACGGCGGCAGACGTGCTGGATAAGCTGGCACCGGATTATCCGATTGTTTCCGACATCCTGGAATACCGCCAGATGACAAAGCTAAAATCGACCTACGCGGATGGTCTTGCGAATTTTATTTCCGCGGATGGAAGAATTCATGGAAAGTTTCACCAGACAATTACGGCGACTGGGCGGATCAGCAGCACCGATCCGAATTTGCAGAACATTCCGATCCGCATGGAGCTGGGGCGCCTGATCCGCAAGGTGTTTGTGCCGGATGACGGCTTCGTATTTCTCGACGCTGATTATTCCCAGATTGAGCTGCGAGTGCTGGCGCATTTTTCAAATGACGAGGATCTGATTCAGGCATATCAGGAAGCACAGGACGTCCATACGGCTACTGCCGCAAAGGTGTTCCATGTTGCTCCGGAAGAGGTGACGCCGCAGCTGCGACGCAATGCGAAAGCAGTTAACTTTGGCATTGTCTATGGCATCAGCTCTTTTGGCCTCAGCCAGAATTTAAGCATCACGCAGAAAGAGGCAAAGGAATATATTGAGCAATACTTTAAGACCTATCCGGGGATTAAAGAGTTTCAGGATAAGGCAGTCGCGGACGCTAAAAGGGACGGCTATGTGACGACGATGTTCGGCCGCCGCCGCCCGATGCCGGAATTGAAATCATCCAATTTTATGCAGCGCTCTTTTGGCGAGCGCGTCGCCATGAATGCGCCCATTCAGGGTACCGCGGCTGACATTATCAAAATTGCGATGAACCGTGTCAATGCCTGCCTGCACAATCAGAAGATGAAATCCCGGCTGATTCTTCAGGTACATGATGAACTTTTGGTAGAGACTGCGATCGAAGAGCTGGATGAAGTGCGGGAGATTATGGTGCGGGAAATGCAGAATGCGGCAGACCTTCGTGTCAGGCTGGAAGTGGATATTCATGACGGGAAGAACTGGTATGAGGCGAAGTAAAAATAGAGAGGAAAATCAGAGAGCATTGCGTGCAGAACAAAACGGAAAAAATGCGAAGGTACTTGGAATCACAGGCGGGGTTGGCGCCGGAAAGAGCACCATTCTTTCCTATTTAAAAGAACAGTATGGTGCCTGCATTCTGGAAGCGGACAGAGTCGGCCATCAGGTACAGCAGCCGGGTGAAGTGTGCTGGGAGCAAATCAAAGAAAAATTTGGCGTGGAAATTCTGCATGAGGATGGAACGATTGACCGGGGACGGCTCGGAGCGATCGTGTACGCAGACCGCGATAAAATGGAACAGCTGAACGCGATCGTGCATCCGGCGGTGAAAACGCGGATTCTCGAAGAAATTGATGCTTTTCGCTCTCGGCTGTCGATGGAATCAGAGAAAACACTGGTTTCAGAGTGTAAAACGCAGAGATTTCCTATTTTGGTCATTGAAGCAGCATTGCTTTTGGAAGATCATTATGATGAGATATGCGATGAAGTCTGGTATGTCTATGCGGCTGAAGAGATCCGGACGAGCCGTCTGATGAAATCACGCGGTTATTCCAGGGAAAAGGTTCAGCAGATTATGCGCAACCAGCTGAGCGAGGAGGAATTCCGCTGCCGCTGTCAGGTGGTGATTGATAACAGCAGCGAAGATGTGGAGCACACCTATGCGCAGATCGATGAAAGAATCATACATTTATCTGAAGAAAAAGGGAATTGATTGTTCCTGCATTTTGTGGTAGTATGCAACAGTCAGAGGTATATTTTGTGCTCCATAAGAACAGGAATCTGTTTGAATGGCAGATCGCAGACCATTATATTTTTACATAAATAAGGATTGATACAGATGAATTTTTGCAGCATTGCCAGCGGAAGCAGCGGAAACTGCATTTTTGCAGGGACAGAGCACACCAGTGTGCTGATTGACGCAGGCATCAGTGGAAAGAAGGTAGTAGCCGGTTTAAAGGAGATTGATCGCAAACCGGAAGAACTTGACGCGATCCTGATTACGCACGAACATTCGGATCACATCAAGGGTCTGGGAGTTCTTGCCCGGAAATATGGGATTCCGGTATATTGTTCCGCTGGAACGATGCATGAGATGCTTGACAACCATTTGCTTGGAGCAGTGGATGAGACGCTGTTCCACGAAGTCACGCCTGATCAGCACTTCCTGATTCAGGATTTGGAGGTGCTTCCTTTCCGCGTCTCTCATGATGCGGCAGAGCCGGTCGCTTATCGATTGAGTCATGAGGGGAAGAGCGTAGCTGTTGCGACAGATCTGGGCTATTATGATGATTACGTGGTGGATCATCTGCGGCAGCTGGATGCAGTTTTGATTGAGTCCAATCACGACATCAATATGCTGCAGGTCGGAAGATATCCTTATTATCTGAAACAACGGATACTGGGGCTGAAAGGGCATCTTTCGAATGACAATGCCGGGCGCCTGCTCGGAGAGATTCTGCATGAGAACATGAAAGGAATTCTGCTGGGACATCTGAGTCAGGAGAATAATCTGGAGGAGCTGGCGCTGATGACGGTTACGGAAGAAATTACTCTGGGGGAAAACCCGTTTAAAGGGACGGATTTCCCGATTCAGATAGCCGAAAGAGATCGCCCCTCAGAGATGATAGCGGTTTAATTCTTTTGGCGCAGCCGCGGATAGGGTGCGATATTCCCCGTCCGATTAAAAAAACAGGAAGAGAAAAAGGAGTCACTTATGAAAAAAACAATCATTACCGTAGTCGGGAAAGATACAGTTGGTATTATTGCAAAGGTCTGCACATATCTGGCAGAGAATAATGTCAACATTCTTGATATCTCGCAGACGATTGTGCAGGGATATTTTAACATGATGATGGTGACGGACGCGACTCAGTCGCCCAAGAGCGGCGCAAAGATCGCTGAAGAACTGGAAAGGCTGGGGGAGCAGATCGGCGTTTCTATCCGCTGCCAGCATGAAGACATTTTTAACATGATGCACCGAATCTGAAAGCCCTCTGCTGATTGGAGAATGACATGATAAATATATTTGAAGTAAGTGAAACAAATAAAATGATTACTCAGGAGAATCTGGATGTTCGGACGATTACACTGGGAATCAGCCTGTTGGATTGCATTACGGACGATCTGGGTACTTTGAATGACAATATATACCGCAAGATCACCCGAGTGGCGAAGGACCTGGTTTCCACAGGGGAGGAGATTGAGCATGAATACGGGATTCCGATTGTGAATAAGCGGATTTCCGTGACACCGATTGCTCTGGTAGGCGGCAGCGCATGTCACTCATCGGAGGATTATGTGACCATTGCCCGGACACTTGACCGAGCTGCGAAAGAAGTGGGTGTAAATTTCCTGGGCGGATATTCTGCTCTGGTCTCCAAAGGCATGACAAAGGCGGATGAATATTTGATTCGTTCGATCCCCCAGGCGCTGGCAGAGACAGAGCGCGTGTGCAGCTCCGTCAATGTCGGTTCTACCAAATGCGGCATTGACATGGACGCGGTTCGCCTTCTGGGAGAAGTGATTTTACAGACGGCAGAACTGACAAAAGAAGAAGATTCGTTAGGATGCGCAAAACTGGTTGTTTTCTGCAATGCGCCCGATGATAATCCGTTTATGGCCGGGGCGTTTCATGGTGTGACAGAAGGGGATGCGGTGATCAATGTCGGCGTCAGCGGTCCCGGTGTGGTAAAACACGCATTGGAGGAAGTGCGAGGCGCAGATTTTGAAACTCTCTGTGAGACGATCAAAAAGACGGCGTTCAAGGTAACCCGTGTCGGACAGCTGGTCGCGCAGGAGGCGTCCAGAAGACTTGGCATACCATTTGGTATTATTGATCTGTCCCTCGCGCCGACACCGGCAATCGGGGACAGCGTGGCGGACATCCTTTGCGAGATCGGTCTGGAGCATGCGGGGGCGCCGGGTACAACGGCGGCGCTTGCACTTCTGAACGATCAGGTGAAAAAGGGCGGAGTCATGGCTTCTTCCTACGTCGGGGGCTTAAGCGGCGCCTTTATTCCGGTCAGTGAAGATCAGGGAATGATTGACGCGGTACAGGCCGGGGCGCTTTCTCTGGAAAAGCTGGAAGCGATGACCTGCGTCTGCTCGGTCGGCCTTGATATGATCGCCATTCCTGGCAGCACGAGCGCAGCGACCATTTCCGGTATCATTGCGGATGAGATGGCGATCGGCATGGTAAATCAGAAGACAACGGCTGTCCGCCTGATCCCGGTGATCGGAAAGGACGTCGGCGATATGGTGGAATTTGGCGGCTTGCTTGGTTATGCGCCGATCATGCCGGTGAATTCATTCTCCTGTGAGGCGTTTATCAGGCGTACGGGGCGAATCCCCGCACCGATTCACAGCTTTAAAAATTGACGGAGTTATCATTCATGCACACGGTTGGAATTATTGCGGAATATAATCCATTTCATACGGGACATGAATATCATATTCAAAAAGCAAAGGAACGTTCCGGAGCCGATTTTGCAGTAGTTGTGATGAGCCCCGATTATGTACAGCGCGGAAGCCCGGCTGTTTTTGATAAGTATACCCGCGCTCAGATGGCACTTCAATGCGGTGCGGATCTGGTGCTTGCGCTTCCTGTCTGCTACGCCACCGGAAGTGCGGAATACTTTGCAGAGGGCGCTGTTCGACTTCTGGATGGGCTGGGTGTTATTGATACGCTTTGTTTTGGCACGGAGGTGGGAGGGGATGCCGATCCATCTAAGACAGGGGCGGCGGCTGATGCTCCTGCACGGCTGGGGGTGTCGGATGCAGAACTCTTTCAGATGATAGCGAGGATACTGCTTGAGGAGCCGGAGTCCTACCGGCATGTGCTGCAGGAAAGCATGCGCAAAGGGCTTACATTCCCACGGGCGCGTGAAGAAGCGGTAGTTCGCTATATACAGGAAGCTGCGGATGAAGACTGCCGATGGCTGCCTCATTTTACCAATCAGGACACAACCTGCGGGATGGCTGCTTCCAGGCTGCTTTCTTCGCCCAATAACATTTTGGGAGTGGAATACTGCAAGGCTTTAATGAAAATTCATTCCAGAATCGTTCCGCTTCCGTTTCCGCGCCGGGGCAATTCCTATTCGGATCTGACGCTGGACGGAGAATTCTGTTCGGCTAGTGCAATCCGAAAATACCTTGAGGCGGGAATGGCTGTATCATGTTTCGATCAGATCAGCGTTTATCTTCCGGATGCGATACGTTCTCTGTTTGCAGACGCATGTGCCGTTCCGGTTTTCCTGGAAGATTTTCTGCCGATTCTGTCACAGAAGTTGATTTATTGTGATCAGCCGGAGAAGATTTTTGACTTTTCCCCAGAGATGGCGGATCGGTTAGGCCGTCTGCGTTTTCAATGCATGGGTAAAAGCATTCAGGAGATTTCTGCCCTGTTGAAAACAAAACAGATTACTGAGGCTCGCATCCGCCGTGCCTTGCTGCATCTGATTCTGGATATCCGAAAAGATAGCGTAGAAACGTTTCGCGGGGACAGGGGCGTTTATTACGCACACATTCTCGGATTTCGCAGGAATACGGAGCCGCTTTTGCATGAAATTAAACAGAAAAGCACTCTGCCGCTGATCTCCAAGGCGTCAAATGCTTCAAAATTATTGACAGATGTTGGTATGCAAATGTGGTCACAGGATATGGCGGCGTCCCATTTGTACCGTGCGATTCGAGCCAACCGGTATGGGGTACCATTTAAGGCAGAACAGGAGATAAGCCCGATCAGGTTGTGAGGGGCTTACACTGTTTAGGATAGCAGGGCACAGACCGCCTGCTATGAACTGTTAATGCAAAATAAATTCTTTACAAAACAGGAGAGAGAGTATATAATCAGTACGTTGAAGTCTGGTGAGACAGACGTGATGAGATCGGGAGGAGGGAACTATAAGCATTTACACCCGTGAATCATTGACGAGGCTTGCAGCGGGTGAATTACTTACAGGAGGGCGAAATGGAAACAGAAGTACAAAATAATGACGAAATAACCATAGATCTTGGGGAAATAGTCTCTTTTATACTCAGCAAAATTGGATACGTGATTTTGGTGGTTGCTTTATGCTCGATTCTTTCTTTTATTATAACTGCGTGGTTTATTACCCCCCAGTATACTTCGACCGCAAAGATTTACGTTTTGAATCGTCAGTCGAATGACAGCGTTACGAGCAGTGATATCACGAGCAGTACATATCTGACGGAAGATTATATTGAGATGATTCAAAGCCGGACCGTGATTGAGGCGGTCATTGCGGAGCTGGGGCTTGATGTGGATTATGATGAGCTCCTTGAAGTAGTGACGGTATCTGCGCAGTCGGATACCCGTGTTGTGTCGATCAGTGTAACAGATCCGGATCCTTATATGGCGAGGGACATAGCTGAAGCAATCTGCCAGGCGTCTGTGACGCACATTAAGGAAATTATGGAACTGGAGTCGGTCAATGTCGTGGATGCTGCGAACATTCCGACAGAGAAATCCAGTCCGAGCCTTGCGAGGAATGTATTGATTGCGGCTCTTCTTGGAATGGTGGTTTCGCTTGCAGTTCTGATTGTGATTTTTATTCTGGATGATAAGGTAAAGACGTCGGAAGACGTTGAGAGGTATCTGGGGCTCAGTGTTTTGGGTGCCATGCCGTTAGATGAATCCCTTGTGCGTGAAAAGAAAAAACGTAAGAAACGCGAGCGCGCGAATAAAAAGAGGAAGGGCTGAATCGATGAAATATATAGAAATCAAAAAACCGGAATTGAATTATTACAGCGCCGAGGCGTGTAAGTCTCTTCGAACAAACCTTCAGTTTTGCGGCGGAGATAAAAAAGCGATTGTCTTTACTTCCTGCACACAGAATGAGGGAAAGACTTATGTAATCTTAAACCTGGCGATTTCTCTCTCTGAGATTGGGAAGAAGGTTCTTTTGCTTGATGCAGATCTGAGAAAATCTGCTTTGCTCGGCCGCGTGGATGTGACCGGCAATATGAAGGGAATGACGCATTTCCTTTCTAAGCAGGCTTCACTGGTTGACATTATTTGTCAGACAAACGTTCCGAATTTCTATATGGCGTTTGCGGGACCTGTTCCGCCAAACCCGTCGGAGCTTCTGAGCAGCACTTATTTTGACCATATGCTTGCGGCTCTCAGAGAAAGCTATGATTATATCCTCATTGATTCCCCGCCTCTTGGCAGCGTGGTGGATAGCGCGATTATTGCCAGCAAGTGCGATGGCTCTATTATTGTAATCGAAGAGGGTTGGAACAGCTATCGGTTTGAGCAGGATATAAAGCGGCAGCTGGAGAAGACAAATACACCGATCCTGGGTGTTGTTTTAAATAAGGTAGATTATACGAAGAGCTCCTATTACGGTAAGTATGGCAAATATGGCAAGTACGGAAAATACGGTAAGTATTATGGGACTCCTTATGGAGAACCATATGGGAATGCTCCGGAAGAGTCAGCCCAAAAGAGTGGGAAAAAAGCGTAAAAAAGAATTGACGCAGACAGAAGTGTGTGTTAATATATGAAAGTATGCCGCACAAAGAGGTTTAAGTACCGCATGGTCGGTCACCGTATTTGGCGAGTAATGATAGACAGGAGGTGTGCCATATGTACGCAATTATTGCAACAGGTGGTAAACAGTACAAAGTAGCCGAGGGCGATATCATTCGTGTAGAAAAGCTTGGTGTAGAGGCTGGAGAGACTGTTACGTTTGATCAGGTGCTTGCAGTAAGTGATGATGGTCTGAAGGTTGGCGCAGATGTTGCCGGCGCGACCGTGACTGCGACAGTTGTTCGCAATGCGAAAGCGAAGAAAGTCATCGTTTACAAGTACAAGAGAAAAACAGGTTACCATAAGAAAAATGGTCATAGACAGCAGTATACACAGGTAAAGATTGAAAAGATCAATGGTTAATGATTATGATCATTTTTACTGTGTGGCAGTCAGAACATCAGTACAGGGGTTTCTCTTTTGAAGGACATGCAGAATACGCGGAAGAAGGCATTGATCTTGTCTGTGCAGCCGTTTCTGTATTGGCTTTGAATACAGTGAATTCTATTGAAACATTCACGGAGGATTTATTCAGGCAGGAACTTTCAGAAGACGGCGGATACCTGAGAATGGATTTTCCGTGCGGTCTTAGCGAGAAGAGCTGCCTGCTGATGGATAGCCTGATACTGGGAATACGAAGTATACAGGCTGAATATGGAGAGGAATATATTAGCCTTACATTTGAGGAGGTGTGACGAATGTTGAATATGAACCTTCAGTTCTTCGCTCACAAAAAGGGAGTCGGTTCTACCAAGAACGGCAGAGATTCCGAGGCAAAAAGACTTGGAGCGAAGAGAGCAGATGGACAGTTTGTAAAAGCCGGAAATATTCTTTACAGACAGCGTGGTACAAAGATCCATCCTGGTTTGAACGTTGGACGGGGCGGAGATGACACACTGTTTGCAACGGCAGATGGGGTCGTACGTTTTGAGCGGCTTGGAAGAGACAAGAAGCAGGTGTCTGTTCATCCGGTTGCAGCTGAATAATTCACAGAAGGCTTCAAATCGTATTGGTGGTTTGAAGCCTTTCTTTTTATGCACAGAGCCGGGTAAGGGACAAAACTACTGCTCGATTTGGGAGAGAAAACTATGTTTGCGGACAGAGCAAAAATTATTATCCGCTCAGGAAAAGGCGGGGACGGACATGTCAGTTTCCGCAGAGAAAAATACATTCCGGATGGTGGTCCGGACGGCGGTGATGGCGGAAGAGGCGGCGACGTCATATTTGAAGTGGACGACGGTGAGAACACGCTGATTGATTACCGTCACAGAAGAAAGTTTGCTGCCGGAGATGGAGAACCAGGCGGAAAGCGCCGCTGTCATGGGGCAGATGGAGACAATCTGATTTTAAAGGTTCCGGCAGGTACGGTAGTAAAGGAAGCCGAGAGCGGGCAGGTGATTGCAGATCTTTCCGGTGAGAATCGCCGCCAGGTTATTTTGAAAGGCGGCAGAGGCGGGTACGGAAATATGCATTATGCGACTCCTACGATGCAGGCTCCGAAATATGCGCAGCCCGGTCAGGAGGCGAAGGAGCTAGAGGTCGTTCTTGAATTGAAAATGATCGCGGACGTGGGCTTGATTGGATTCCCGAATGTCGGTAAATCTACGTTCCTTTCGCGGGTTACGAATGCCAGTCCTAAGATTGCGAATTATCATTTTACAACGCTTTCTCCAAACCTCGGCGTTGTAGACATGGAAGGCGGCGGCTTTGTCATCGCCGATATCCCCGGACTGATAGAGGGAGCCTCCGAGGGCGCGGGTCTGGGACATGAATTTCTGCGCCATGTGGAGCGTACAAAAGTGCTGATTCATATTGTTGACGCAGCGTCTGTGGAAGGACGCGATCCGGTCGATGATATCTATAAGATTAACGCGGAGCTGCGCGCATACCGTGCTGACTTGGCAGACCGTCCGCAGATCATTGCGGCAAATAAGCTGGATGCCCTTCCGGAAAATCTGGAGGGTGAGGGGGCAGAGTGCACGATGGATGCGGCGGAACACCCGCTTTCTCGCTTAAAGAAAGAATTTGAACCGAAAGGGATTCCTGTATTTGGTATTTCGGCTGTGAGCGGACAAGGGGTACGGGAGCTTTTGCTTCATGTGCAGCGATTGCTGCGGGAACTGCCCTCTGAGCCGGTTCTGTTTGAGCCTGAATACGATCCGCAGCTTCATTATAATGGGCAGAAGCTTCCATTTACAGTAGAAAAGTCGGATGATGCTCCGGATACCTATGTCGTGGAAGGACCGCGGATTGAGCGGATGCTTGGTTATACGAATCTGGAATCAGAGAAAGGATTTCAGTTCTTCCAGAATTTCCTGCGGGAGAATGGCATACTGGATCAGCTGGAAACATTAGGGATTCAGGAAGGTGATACGGTGCGCATTTACAATCTGGAGTTTGATTATTATAAGGAGTAAATGAAAGAATGACGAGTAAACAACGGGCTTATCTGAAAAGCCTCGCTATGACTATGGAGCCTGTTTTTCAAATCGGGAAATCATCTCTGACACCGGAGGTGACGGCGGCAGTGGAAGAAGCACTTGCGGCGCGGGAACTGATCAAAGTGGGGGTACTGCAGAACTGTATGGATGATCCGCATGAGCTTGCCCAGGTTCTGGCAGACCGCACGCATTCTCAGGTTGTCCAGGTGATTGGGAAGAAAATTGTACTTTATCGGCCGGGGAAGGACGAGAAACGAAAAATAGAACTGCCGAAGTGATTTGTTAACTGTGCTGCAGAAAGGTATAAAAACCGGACTGTGACGCATGATAAGCAGGCAGGAGGAAAGAGAGTATTCAGACCTGGGGAAGCGGATGGAAGGGAGAAAGCAGAGGCATAACGGCTTATGGAAGCGAACAGGCAGCGGAAAGGAATTATGGGCGGTACATTTGACCCGATCCACAATGGACATCTGACGCTGGCAGAATCTGCCTGCAGACAGTTATCTCTGGATACGATCATTTTTTTGCCATCTGGCAACCCGCCTCACAAACAGCATCGAGAGGATGGGGCGAGTGACGAGCAACGACTTGCTATGGTTCAGCTTGCAATCAGGGACTATCCTCAATTTTCTCTTGATGAGGAAGAGATGCGGCGAGGCGGTCTGACTTATACCAAAGATACGCTTCTTCGCATGAAGGCGCGCGAGCCTGAGACGGAGTTTTATTTTATCATTGGCGGTGATTCCCTGATGGCCTTTGATACCTGGTATCATCCGGATATCATTTGTGAGAATTGTGTTTTGGTTGCTACCGGACGAAACGATCTGGCGCTGGACACAATACAGAAAAAAATGGATGAATTAAAAGAAACCCTTGGTGCGGACATTTTATTGCTGGATCTTCCTGAAATGCGAATCTCTTCTACAGATCTGCGAAAGCGATTCCGGGAGCATCAATCCGTGCAGGGGCTTGTTCCGGATAAGGTAGTGGAGTATATTGAAAAAAACGGGATTTATGGGGGATAAGATGCGTTTATGAGCGGTTATAATATCTCAAAAATGCAAAAGAGACTGAAAAAGGAGCTGGACGAACCACGTTACGTACACACATTGGGTGTGATGTATACGGCCATGTCTCTGGCCATGTGCCATGGTGAAGATCTGGAGCGCACCGGTGTTGCAGGGCTTTTGCATGACTGCGCGAAATGCATTCCGAACCCACAGAAAATTAAGCTCAGCGAGCACTATAAGATTCCAATTTCCACAGTGGAGCGTTCGACACCACAGCTGCTTCACGCAAAGCTTGGCGCCTGTATTGCAAAGGACAAGTATGAAGTGGAAGATATGGAAATCCTGAGTGCCATCCGTTGCCATACGACTGGTAAGCCGGATATGTCCCTGATGGAAAAAATTGTCTTTATCTCCGATTATATTGAGCCGGGACGGGTAAAAGCGCCGAATCTTACGAGAATTCGCACATTGGCTTTTTCTGATCTGGATATGGCTGTCTATCTGACACTCAGAGATACGCTTTCTTATCTGGAACAGACAAAAGCCAGTCTTGATAATCAGACGATTGTGGCATATAATTATTATGAAAATCTGATCGGTGAAAGGGAGGACGAATAGATGGCTGAAATGACAGAGAAGGACGCGAAGGCGATCGCAAAGAAAAAAGCTAAGCTTGCCTGTGACGCGCTATTGGAGAAAAAAGCGCAGGATGTAAAAATTATTAATATCGAAGAAGTCTCAGTGGTTGCAGATTATTTTATTATTGCGTCCGGAACAAACCGCAATCAGGTGCAGGCCATGGCGGATAATGTTGAGGAACAGCTGCACAAAGCAGGATATCCGGCGAAGCAGACGGAAGGCTATCGTTCTGCAAACTGGATTCTGATTGATTTTTGTGATGTAATTGTTCATATTTTTGATACGGAAAATCGCCTTTTTTATGATCTGGAAAGAATCTGGCGGGACGGCAAGGCTATTCGCGTCGAAGATTTGGATGCGGAATAGAAGCATGGTTTCGTTACAGGCTTTGGACGGAATAAATAAGTGAGAATGTAGATATGCGGGTAACTGTGAAGGTACTGAACAGTTACATATGCGGGAGGAAAACATGGCAGCAGATAAGAAGTTTTTAGTGAGAAGTATTCAGAAGAAGGAAAGTTTGATCGTTGCGTACTGCACTTTTACGAATATGCCTTTTGTGACCTGCGATCCAGAGACGTTTAACGATCAGATCTGGCTGTTCGATACAGAAGAACAGCTGCAGACCTTTGCAAAGCCGTATACTGAGAAGAAGATCGCATTAAAGGGAATCAAATATCCGAATAAAAAGTTTCTGAATTTTTTTGCTACTTTGTTTTCGATGGGGATCAATGAGCTGGTGTTCGTCAGCAGAAGCGGGCAGGAGCCGATTGGTCTGGAAGAGCTGGTTAACCGTCCGGACTATTCTAAGCTCCCCAAGGAGAAACAGCCGATTTTCAATCCTCAGCTGCAGCTGACTGCACTCTATTTTATGCAGGAGGCCTCCAGACCAGTGCCGGATGAAGAAAAAACAAATCTGGGCGATCTGGAAGAAGAGCTTGCGGTGAATCTGATGAAAACCCGCTATGTCATGCCGATTGAGATGCTTGATGGCCCGGAAAGCGATGCGGAGAAGTTAAAGCAGAAGAAGTACCGTCTGCCGCTTTTGAAGAATAAAAACGGAGATGCTTTTCAGCCAATCTTCACAGACCCAATGGAGATGAGCAAATTTAACAAAGAAAATAAATTTCAGGCGATTGCTGTGCCTTTCGATAATCTTTCTAAGCTCCTGCTGAAGGAATCAACCGGGTTCCTTCTGAACCCGAATGGATTTCATCTGGCATTGCCCAAGGATTTGCTGGAAGGCCTGGAGAATCGGTTTGAATTATAAGCTTATCAGGAATGTTGAAAGGAATGCCCCCATGAACAGGCTTGTGGCAGATATGTGTGCCTTAGAGTCGGCTCATGGGGGTTTTTGACCGGACAGTTCTATTCAGAAGAAACGGAATACACCAAATACTTTCCCTAAAATCTGTACATCATATACGATGATGGGATCCATGGTATCATTCTCCGGCTGAAGACGGATGTGATCCTTTTCTTTATAGAAAGTCTTAACCGTGGCAGAATCCTCAAGAAGTGCAACTACGATATCGCCATTCTCAGCGGTGGCCTGCTGACGGACAAGTACACAGTCTCCATCGAGGATACCAGCGTTTACCATACTTTCGCCCTTCACACGGAGAATGAAAGACTGTTCGTTCGGCATATATTCCGCCGGGATGGGGAAATAGCTGTCAATATTCTGCTCGGCGAGAATCGGCTGCCCAGCCGCAACGGTGCCGACAATCGGTACGCTGACCATCTCGCGGCGTGTGAGGTTAAATGATTCGTCAAGAATCTCAATCGCCCGTGGCTTGGTCGGATCCCTGCGAATGTAGCCATTCTTCTCAAGAGATTCGAGATGAGAGTGAACGGAGGATGTCGACTTCAGATGTACTGCCTGACAAATCTCGCGCACTGCTGGTGGGAAGCCGCGGCTGAGAATCTCACTTTTGATGTAATCAAGGATTTCCTGTTGTTTTGGAGTAATCGGTCCTGGCATGATTACTTACCTCCCGTACATATGTTTCCCTCAGTATAGCACAGGGAGGTAAAAAAAGCAAACAAATGTTTTCTGTTTGTTGTCATTCCGGATAACAGAACCTTCTGTTGTTAATCAGCTCCATTCGATATTTTTTAATATAGTATTTTGCCATATTCAGGTTCTGCTCGGAATAGTTCCCACATTGATTTGGCTGTGCGCCAGGAATCTCCCCTTCATAATTCAGTATAAAATCACACATATCAATTACCATTTTGAAAATATCCTCTGAATTCAGATCACCAAACATGACAAGGTAGCAGCCGGTGCGGCATCCCATCGGTCCGAAATAAACAATTTCCTCCTTTTGCTCGCTGTTCCTCAGATAGGTAGCAGCCATGTGTTCAATCGTATGGAGAGCCGGCATATCAATCACCGGTTCCCTGTTTGGGGCAGTGATTCGCAAGTCAAACGTTGTTACCGTGCAGTTTCCTTTTTGATCCCTCCGGGAGACGTATAAGCCTGGAAGCAGATTTAGATGATTGATCGTAAAGCTTGCAATTCTTTCCATAATAAAAGACTCCTTCTAATTTTACTTTTGAAAAAACTGGTTGATTTCTGAAAATATAGTTTATCAGCTTTACGCAAGAATGAAAAGAAAAATCTTTCGCAGATAGAGGATAGACACGCATAAAAGGATCAAGAATATTTCCCTTTTCTTTGGGATATACTGATGGATGCCAGAGGGCGACTGTAAGAGGAACGAAAACAGTTGCATCATTTTCCAAAAGGAGGAATTTTGTTATGAACGAAATCTCAGAACTTGATTTACAGAATCTTCGTCATCTGATTGGCGGGTTTTCAACCACACAATGTAAGATGCAGGCTTACGCAGAGCAGGCGACGGATCCGGAAATTCAGCAGTTTTTCCAGAAGTCGGCGCAATCGGCGAATCAGAGCAAGCAGCAGCTGATGCAGTTCCTGCAGTAAGGAGAAGAGTCGAGGCATCTAAATATAGTTGAAAAATGTCGAAAACAGAGTTAATGAGGTTCAGAATGCGAAACAGAACAAAAATCAGAACACGAAAAAGGAGACCATAGTAAATGGATGAGAAGACAATGGTATCGGATACACTAGAGAGCATCAACAGCGAACTGGGCCGTTATGGGGAAATGATTCCTCAGACAGAAAACCCACAGCTGAAACAGACTCTGAAGCAGTTCCGCAATCAGTGTGAGCAGTCACAGGAGGAGATTTATCAGATTGCCAGAAGTAAACAGTATTATATTCCTGCAGCAAAAGCGTCAGCGGAAGAAATCAGCCATGTGCGGTCCATCCTGACACAGGGATAAAGGAGTCCCTCTCTTAAGAATGCTCCGCTTTCCGAAATGCATGGTAGCTTTCCCGGTAGGCCGCAGGCGTCATCCCGGTCTTTGCTTTGAAAAGATTGATAAAGTGTGTGACACTGTCAATACCAACCGCGGAAGCGATTTCGTGGACGCGCTGGTTTGTGGTTTCCAGAAGCGTACAGGCGTGAGAAAGACGGATGCTGTTCAGATAGCGGATCGGTGTCTGGCCATAGTACTCCGCAAATTCACGGCTGAGTCGATAGCGGCTGACTCCAGACTGTGCAGCCAACTCAGTGATGGAGCATTCTTTCTGATACTCAGTATCAAACTGTTTCTTAATTTTTGTAAGATATGGGGGAGCCGTTTTTACGTTTAATTGCCCCATATGCAGCTCAAGCAGTAAATCAGAGAGGATATCCGTCAGGAGACGATTCTCTTCGAGTGCGTGATGCGGTGAGGTGGTTTTGTTAAGCTCAGTGATCCGCCGCAGGTTATCGATAATCAGAGACTGCCTGGAAAGCGAAAACACAGGAAAGCGAAGCTTGCAGATTTCTTCATAGTAAACAGAGACCGCATCTCCCTGAAAAAAAAGCAGGTAGACCATCCATTCAGGTGTGACAGGACGCAGCTGCAGGTAATCCCTGCAGTCCCAGAAAAGCAGGCTGCCCTCGCCGAGAGGCAGGCTTTCGCCCTCAGAATGGATGACTCCCTGCCCTTTATGGGTATACAGGAAAAGATAGCTCTCTACATCCTGAAAGGCGAAAGTGTCCGGACGCCGGATGGTACGCATGCCTCCTGCGCATGGATAAAACAGATGCTCCTGCAAATCAGGCAGGGAGGTATAAAAATCCGGCATAAAATCCCCAATGGCACCGTCTGAATATTCCATTAGGGCTAATTGTAGGATGGATGGAAATAATTCGGTAATCTGCATGTCTGTAATCTCGTTTCCTGAAAAATGTTCAGAACAGCAGGCCACATGCTGTTTTGAATTGTTATGAAAAATGTACCACAAAAACGGCGCGAAGTCTATGGTTAACAAAGAATTTTCGTTAACTAACATCGATCGTGAAAACATCTTGTTGAAAACGAAACACGAAAATGTTTGATAGTAAAAATTCACAAAATGGACACAGAAACTTTGTTCATATAGCTGAAAATGCCGAAAATGTGCACAAATAAATGATATAACGCACAAAACTATAACGACATAATCTTTCTTTTCCGCTATACTGTAACTCAATTAAGTTACTTAACAGAGTAACAGGGGATGGAAGAGATGAAAAGATTCGTTTGGTGTGGCATCGCAAGCCTGCTTGCGGTGGTAATGTCATATTCTGCAGTGTCGGCGGAAGAAGATTCTGAGATTTGTCTGGTCTATGAAGCAGAAGATGCGCTTTGCGAGGGCAATGTACATACGGAATCTCTGGTGGAAGGCTACAGTGGCAATGGATACGTCACTGGCTTTTCCACGGAAAGGGATACCTGTACTTTTCTTGTATCTGTGGAGGAAGACGGGTTTTATGATCTGAATTTTGTGACCGCCAGTATGGGCGGCTATAAAGAAAATTATGTGATCGTGGATGGCGAGAGCCTCGGCACGGTCAGCATGGAAGAGGAATCTTTTACGGATTCCATTTTACAGCGGGCTTATCTCACGGCGGGGACGCATGAGGTGAGTTATTCGGAATATTGGGGATGGGTGTATCTGGACCGTCTGGAGGTCACCCCATCGGAGGAGATTGATTCTTCTATTTATAATGTGTCTGCGGAGCTTGTCAATGAGAACGCGACGGATAACGCGAAGCGGCTGATGAGCTATCTGGCGGACAATTACGGCAGTTCGATTCTTTCCGGACAGTATTCCCAGGATGGGCAGTACGGAAAGGAATTCACAGTGGTCTACCGGGAGACAGGCAAGTACCCGGCAATTCTTGGTCTTGATTTCATTGAATATTCCCCCTCAAGGGCGGAGAATGGCAGTACCTCGAATGCGACGCAATACGCGATTCAGTTCTGGGAGAATGGCGGAATTGTGACATTTTGCTGGCACTGGAATGCGCCGGCAAAATATCTGACCGGCGAGTGGTACAACGGCTTTTATGTGGAAGGCACCAATATTGATCTGGCGGCGATTATGAACGGCGAGGATGAGGAAGGCTACCAGCTTTTGCTGGATGACATTGCGGCAATCGCTGAACAGCTTTTGACTTTGCAGGATGCAGGCGTGCCTGTTCTGTGGCGGCCGCTGCACGAGGCGAGCGGCGGCTGGTTCTGGTGGGGCGCTTCGGGTGCGGAAGCGTACAAGCAGCTCTACATTTTACTTTATGATCAGCTGACGAACGTATATGGTCTAAATAATCTGATCTGGCTGTGGAATGGACAGGACGCCGACTGGTATCCGGGCGATGAATATGTAGATATCATCGGTGAGGACATTTACCCGGGAGAGCATGTATACACCTCGCAGGTGGATACTTACCTGCGGGCGGTGAATTACACGAGCCCGGCGAAGATGGTGGTGCTCTCGGAGAATGGTTGTGTGTTTGATCCGGATCTGGCGGTGCGCGACGGAGCGATGTGGGGCTTCTGGTGTACCTGGGGAAGCGAGTTTGTCGCAAAAAGCATGTCGATTTACGCCTACAACGACCAGTACACAGAGAGCGAGATGCTTGTGAAGGCGTACGAGAGTGATGTAGTGGTCACACTCGACGAGCTGCCGGATCTGACGGCCTATCCGATTCGGGATAATTGACCAGAAGGCGGCGCAAAGCACAGACTTGTAGCTTGCTGTTCTGAATTACTACTATTTATCAGGAAATTATCAGGAAAGCTGGAATAACGAATGCGAAAAAAGCTGGACGCCTTTTTTTCCTGGGACGGGAAGTTTATGGATCTTCTCGGCAGGGCGGGAGAACTGATTTTAGTGAATATACTTTTTCTCATCAGCTGCATCCCCATCGTTACCATCGGTTCGGCTTTGACATCGTTTTATTACGCGACGATCAAGAGTATCCGGCGGCAGCGCGGTACTCCGGTGGGAGAGTATTTTGGCTCGATGAAGCGCACGATGAAAAAGGGAATACTTCTGACCCTGGAGATTGCCCTCTGGTTCGGACTGCTTTATGTGGGGCGGCGATATTCACAGGTAAATGAGCGGACGCATATGGTGACGGTTTATACCGTGCTGATGCTGGTAAGCGCCGGAGTGGCGGTTTATGTATTTCCGGTATTTTCACGGTTTGAAATGAAACTGATGAACTGCTGGAAGCTGGCGTTTCTGATGTGTATTCGTTTTTTGCCCTACACGGTGGTGATTCTGGCAGGGACGGCGGGAATCGCCTGGCTGCAGTTTTATGTTCTGCCGATGCCCTGTATCCTGTTTGTGCCGGGGCTCTGGTGCCTGGCGATCACTTTTATGATGGAACAGGCATTGCTTGCGTATATGCCGAAGCCGGAAGAGGGACCGGCGGAGGACGCCTGGTACTATGAGACAGGAAAATCGGGGAAGTCAAAGGAATCAAAGAATCCAGATGTCAAAGAAAAGGTATTTTCTGAAAACGACAGTCCGGGAACGAGGGATAAACCAGTAAGAAACAGGAAGCATGATACATAGGAATCTACAGAAAGGAAAGGGAAAGATGGCATCTTCTATGGCAGTTTCTAAAACAGGCAGGCGCACGGCATCCGCCGCCGCTTCCGGAAAACGGAGGCGGCCTGCGGCAATCTTCAGAAATCGCAGACTGTCCAGACTGTTCCATATGTTGGTCGGCGTGCTGGTATTTTCAATGATGGCTGTGACAAATACGGCTGCGACGAACATGACAATGGATGAATTTGACGAGCTTGTCAGTACTTACACGGTGGACGACTCCATTCCGGGCTACAAGGAATATCTGACAATGTACGATGAGGTTTATCCGGATACGGAGATCCTTGTGACCGCAGATGATCTGGAGCGTTATGATGAGTCCGATGAGACAGTTGATCCTGTGATTTATACAGACTACGAGGGGCTGGAAGGAGACAGCGTATACACCAGTGAGGATTCTCTGGCGGAATTTACGTTTACAGTAGAA
>JAJPWX010000022.1 GCA_021205755.1 Lachnospiraceae bacterium
GACCGCGTTTTCTGGCATGGAAGAGTTTTATGATTTCGGTAGCTGGAGATCGGATCATGGACTACTATTTTGGACGGACCGATGAGAGCGGGGAGTGTGATTCCTGCCAGTCGGAGTCTTCGGAGGAAGGTGAGAATGGGCGGGACGCCTGGATGGAGGATGATTTTTTTGGGGAGGGGATGCATGCCGCAGATGCATTCCTGAAAAGAAAGACCGATGCGACGGCTGTGATCTGCTTTAACGATGAGATGGCGTATGGCTTCTGCAAGCGTTTGCGCCAGCTCGGATGCAGAATTCCGCAGGATATCTCGGTGGTTGGGATTGATGGCTCTTATGTGAGCCGGTATGTGGAACAGCCCTTGACGACATTGTCGACGGATCCCTATTCTCATGGGAGAAAATGTGTGGAACTGCTGTTGAATATGATTAACGGCGGCGAAATCCGATACCGGACAAAGCTGCCCGCCAGGATCATTGAGGGCGAAACGGTATCCTGACGAATCCCTGTGTTTCCTTTGAGACACAGGAGCAACTAGTTGTGAATGGAGAGGAAGGTCTTATGAAGTCGAAAGAAAAAGTAGCTGTAAAAAAATATAAAAGTAAGCTGACTTTCTGGCAGAAGGTATGGCAGTCCAGAATCTTACTTTTGATGTGTCTTCCCGCGGTGGTATTTTTCTTCCTGTTCAGCTATATGCCGATGCCAGGCATCTATGTAGCATTTGTGAAGTACAATTACCGCAGCGGTATCTTTGGAAGTAAATTTGTTGGCTTCCAGAATTTCAAGTTCCTGTTTACGTCAGGCAAACTGCTTTCCCTGACGACGAACACAATCCTGTATAACCTGGCGTTCATCATCCTGGGCAATGTACTGGCCGTGTTTGTCGCGATTCTGCTGAATGAAGTTCGGAGCAAATATTTTGTGAAGGTTTCTCAGACAATCATGTTCCTGCCGTATTTCATTTCACAGGTTCTGGTCGGCATCCTGGTTTATTATCTGCTGAACTACGACAGCGGTTTTGTGAACAGCATTCTCGGTGCTCTTGGTATGGAGCTGTGGCAGCCGTATTCGGACGCTTCCGTCTGGCCGGCGATTCTGATTATTGTGTATCTGTGGCAGCAGACCGGATACAATTCTGTTGTATACTTTGCGGCGATCATGGGCATTGACGAGTCCATGCTCGAGGCAGCGAAGGTGGACGGCGCAAATGGATTCCAGAGAATCCGCTATATCATTCTTCCTTCCCTGAAGGGGACGATTGTTATTCTGCTTCTGTTCGCACTCGGCGGCATCGTAAAGGGCAACTTCGGTCTGTTCTACAATATCATCGGTACGAACTCGCTGCTGTACAGTACGACAGATATTATTGAGACCTATGTATACCGTGCTACTATGACGGACTTTAACTTCTCCACCGCTTCGGCAGTTGGTCTGTATCAGTCCGTGATCGGTTTTGTGATCGTTATGGTAGTCAACTTTGTTGTGAAGAAGATCGAACCGGATTATTCCCTGTTCTGAAGCGCCGCCCAAACGCGAAGCGTTTTCAGAATGCGGCGCGACCTGCCCTCGCCGGGTGGCATCCTCGCCTTTCGGGCGGGATATCCGCCGAGTGGAACGAGGGGGCGTTTCTACACTTCACAGCCCAAATCAGTTTGATAATAAATGCTGGTGGCAGGGGCGCCGCGCTGATGGCCTTTCCCTTGTCACGGATTATGGAGGTCTCGATATTATGGCAAAACAAGACAAAGATTTAATGGATTCCAGTGCAAAGATCAAGCTGGGTAAATCTGATATGATTATCCGCGGCTTTGCTTACACATTTGTTACGCTTTACGCACTGTGCTGTATCATTCCGTTTATCATCATCATCAGTACCTCGTTTACTGCCGAGTCGGTGATTAACGCGAGCGGCGTGCAGTTTCTTCCGAAGGAGTTTACGCTGAAAGCGTACCAGATGGTATTAAAGGGTGGGACGATCTTCCAGTCCTACGGATTGACCATCCTGATGACGGCGACCGGTACATTCGTGGGCTTAAGCATCATTTCCATGACTGGCTACGCCCTGCAGAGACAGGATTTCTTCTTCCGGAATGTGATCTCATTCTACGTATATTTTACGAGCCTGTTTTCCGCAGGTCTGGCACCGTATTACCTGCTGATGACGCAGACCTATAAGCTGAAGGACAACTATCTGGCGGTATGGCTGCCGCTTTTGATGTCGCCCTGGCTGATTATTTTGATGAAGAACTTCGTGAAAGCGATCCCGCATGAGATTACCGAGTCTGGTAAGATCGACGGCGCGGGAGACTTCCGGATTTTCCTTTCGCTGATTTTGCCGATGCTGAAGCCGGCGCTGGCGACCATCGGCCTGTTCCTGGCACTGGGCTACTGGAATGAGTGGTATCAGTCCTCTCTGTTCCTGAGCTCAAAGGTAGATGTTAAGCCGCTGCAGTACATGCTTTACGAGGTGGTGAATAAGACCGATGCCCTGAAGAACTCAGTGGCCGGGCAGTATGTCACTCTGACAGATATCCCGACAGTCAGCGTCAAGATGGCGAACGCCGTACTGGCGACCGGACCGGTTGTCCTGGTTTACCCGTTCGTGCAGAAGTACTTTGTAAAAGGTATCACGGTCGGTGCTGTAAAGGGCTGATTGTAACTGTGAAGGTACTGAATAGTTACGGCTGATTTTGGATTACACGGCTCCCCAATGAGAGGGAGCCTGTATATATAAAATATTTTTATTATGAAGGAGGAAATTATCATGAGAACATTATCCAGAAGAGACTTTCTGAAGGGTTCGGCAGCAGGCCTGGTTGGCGCTGCGCTCTCAAGTGCGATTGGCGGAACATTCGCTCTGGCGGAAGAGACCGATTACTGGGCAAACTGGGGTGACATTGACACTTCCGAGCATGTAGTGATCAACTATATGACCACCGGCGACAAACCTACCGGAGAGGCTCTTGACAACCTGAACGCAATGCTGGAGCAGCTGAACGCGATTCTGACAGAAAAAGTAAACGCTGAGATCGAGATCTACTACATTGAGTGGACCGATTATCTTTCCAACTACAACCTGACCCTGGCGAGCATGGACGGCTCTGTAGACCTGGTAGGTACCGCTTCTGACTGGCTGGATGCATGGCCAAACGCAAAGAACGGCGCATTCCTGGAGCTCTCCGAGGATATGCTTTCTACTTACGCTCCGGCTACCTATGCGTCTGTACCGCAGGAAAACTGGGATATGTGCAAGTACGATGGCGAGATCTATCTGATGCCGGAAGACAATTACGCACAGTGGACAAACCACGGCTTCGCTTATCGTCTTGACTGGGCGAGAGAAGCTGGCCTTGAGGATGGCGTACACAGCTGGGAAGATATGACAACCTACTTCCAGTATGTAACCGAAGCATATCCGGACATCCAGGCATGGGATTCGGATGGAACAAACTACGCGACGATGGTAGGCGGCTGGATTTCTTCCAAGACCAACTATGTTTCCATCGACGGTATCAACTCCGGCGCTATGTGGGGCGGCACAAAGGATGACCTTTACACCGTATATTCTCCGTATGCGACAGAGACCGACCTGCTGGTTGAATTCGCTGAGATGATGAAGAGCTGGGACGAGATGGGCGTATGGGTAACCGACGTTCTGAACAACACCGACGCTTCCAACCGCGACGAGTTCCGTGTAGGCTTAAGCGCAGCAGAGCAGCATCACACCCAGACATGGACCGACCTTTGCAGCGACACCGCAGCAAACACGATCTATGAGGATGATGAGGACGCAGAGGTAGGCTTCTTCTACTTTGGTGAAGAGTCTCAGAACGTTGTGGCACTTTCTATTACACACGGTGCAATGGCAGTTTCCGCAGCCAGCGCAAATCCGGAGAGAGCGCTGATGGTTTATGACCTGATCCGCAACGACGAAGAGTGCTATCGCCTGTTCAACTATGGTATCGAGGGCGTTTCCTATGAGATTACGGATGATGGCTACAAGACCACTCCGGAAGGCTATGATTCTGAGACACAGAACATCAACGGTATGACCAACTACTGGTGGGGCCGCAACGACGATCTGGAGATCAAGAGTGCAGAGCTTAACTGGGATGCAATCGATGAACTGTATGCGATCTATGATGAGATCAAGATCGAGTATCCGTATGGCCAGTTCGTAGCAAATGTAGACGAGATCTCTTACATGATTGATAACATTTCCGAGATCCATACGAACTACATGAAGCAGATCGCTTATGGTAAATTCACCGGCACAGCAGAGGAAATCGTAGCAGAGTATCAGGCTGCCCTGGCTTCCGCTGGTATCGACGATGTAACCGCAGAGCTGCAGGCACAGTTCGATGAGCTGTATGGCGCATAAAAATCAAATAAGAAAAGCTGTGTGAATGCACATATGAGGGGAGACGAAAGTCTCCCCTTTTTATCCGATAAATTTCCTTGACGAAACAGGCAGTCAGGAAATATAATGGTTTCCGATAGAAAAGAAAAAGTACGTTTTCAGAACGGCAGGACATCGTTCATCTAAAATTTTGAGGTTGGAAAGAAGAAGGAGCCATTATTATGCCAGTCAATGCATTTCGAAAGATTTTTGAGAAAAACACGAAGAATCCGGAGACCCCGGAAGTGGAAAAACGTCCCTGTAAAAAATGCGGCGCTTCGCTTTCCGCACAGGAACTGAAAGAAAATTATTACATCTGCCCGCAGTGCGGCTATTATTTCCGCGTGCCGGCACGCCGCAGGCTTGATATGATCGTCGATGCGGGTACGTATGAAGAATGGGACAGCGAGATGGAGCAGGTCAACCCATTGGACTATCCGGAATATGAGGAGAAGCTGAACGAAGCGCAGGCAAAGACTTCACTGAATGAAGCAATTGTCACGGGCGTCGGGAAGATCGACGGGCATGCCTCTGTCGTGATGGTCTGCGACTGTCGCTTTCTGATGGGCAGTATGGGATATAATGTAGGCGAAAAGGTAGCCAGAGCATTCGAGCGGGCGACGGAGCGCAGGCTGCCGGTGATTATTTACGCAGCGTCAGGCGGTGCGCGGATGCAGGAGGGAATTATTTCTCTGATGCAGATGGCAAAGACCTCCGCTGCGGTGAAAAACCATTCGGATGCCGGACTTTTGTACATCAGTGTGCTGACCGATCCGACGACAGGCGGCGTGACGGCCAGCTTTGCGATGCTGGGCGATATCATTCTTTCAGAGCCGAAAGCCCTGATCGGTTTTGCGGGACCGCGCGTGATTGAGCAGACGATCAGGCAGAAGCTGCCAGAGGGCTTCCAGAGGGCGGAGTTCCAGCAGAAGCATGGCTTCGTAGACTGTGTTGTGGAGAGAAAAGCTCAGAAGGCCATACTGAGCCATCTGCTTGCCCTGCATGACAGCGACCAGAGCTGGCAGACCTGGTCAGAGGAGAATAACTTGCACACTTCTTCCACGGAATCTCTTCCAAAGACTGTGATGCGTCAGATCGAGAGCTGGAAAGATAATACGCCGAAGAGCCGGCAGGCGCCGTTTTCTGGTATCATGCGCCAGAAGACGCTGAACAAGATCGCCAAGCGTCATACCGATCCGCTGGAGGCGGTTCATCAGGCGAGAAAGACCGGGCGTCTGGTGGCGAGCGACTATATTGGGATTCTGTTTAAAGACTTTATTGAACTTCACGGAGACCGTTATTTCGGGGATGATGCAGCCATTATCGGCGGCATTGCGACTTACTGCGGCGTGCCGGTCACGGTCATCGGGCAGGATCGCGGCAAGAGTGCCGAGGAGACCGTTGCCCGGAACTTTGGTATGGCATCTCCGGACGGCTACCGCAAATCTCTGCGCCTGATGAAACAGGCGGAGAAGTTTAACCGTCCGATTATCTGCTTTGTCGATACGCCCGGCGCCTACCCCGGCATGGAAGCTGAGGAACGGGGGCAGGGCGAGGCTATCGCGCGGAACCTGTACGAGATGTCGACCTTAAAGGTGCCGGTGCTCTCCATCATCATCGGTCAGGGCGGCAGCGGCGGCGCGTTAGCGCTCGCGGTGGGTAACGAGGTCTGGATGCTGGAAAACGCGACCTATTCCATCCTTTCGCCGGAAGGCTTTGCCTCCATCATCTGGAAAGACGCGAGCCGCGCGGACGAAGCGGTCAAGCTTATGAAAGTGACTGCGCAGGAGCTTTACGAGCTGGGCGTGATCGAGCGCATTATTTGTGAGGACGAGCCCGCCGAGGAAGAGAGCCTGGAGGAGATCGCGAAGATCATCGACAAGCACATGCGGGAATTCTTCCATTCCTGCGCGGACAAGACGCCGGAGGAGATCATGCAGCAGAGGCAGAAACGGTTCCGGGAGATTTGAGAAATGGAATTCCGCTAAAATTACACAATTTTTTCACTGATTTCATTAACACGAAGTGAATGCATGAAAAAGCAGCCGGAGGGCTGCTTTTTCTAAGCGCATCGGGTATTGCTACGTTAGTTTGAGGTTATGTCTTCATTAAGCTTGCGCTGTAGCTCAGCGACTGTTTGTTCAAGAGTCTGGACTTTGTCTATTAGCGAAGCATTTTCATTTGTTAGCGAAGCGTTCTCGCTGGTTAGTGATGTGTTCTCACTGGTTAACGAAGCAACTTCTGTTTCCAGTTCGTCAATTTGGAAACGATATTTGTCGTTGGGAAGCTCTAAGGCTCCCGGAAGTAAAGGCTTCATATCTTCACTGCCTCCCTTCTTCTGATATTGCAGGAGTATTTGTTGGTATAGCTCATTTGTTAACTCCAGGAGCTGGTTGTAATCCTCTAACATAATATTTCCAACCTGGAGATTTGCTTTGATACTACCCAGTATATCAGATTCGATAAAGTTTTTCAATTCCTGTATATCATTTTCTGAAAGAAAGCATACTTTTCCGTTTGGCAGCAGACGATCCCTCACGCGCACCATCTGAAACGGGATAAAGACGATCATTTTTTTCCGATTCAATTCTTCAAGATTATGCCTGAGGTACACGTAATTCTTTACCGTATACGTAAACTCCTGCTGATCTGGCAGAACAATACGGATGGAGCTTATCTCCGGAACATTTGGTTCATTGCAGAAATAAATGACCACAGGTTCCGGGAACTGGAGCGTGTAATTATCCTCGCGTGTTTCCAGAGCATGGTAAAAGCCATATTCAAATACCCGCATTACAATGGTTTTGTCATGATACACCTGTGCTTCGAGATGATAGTGCCATGTTTTGTTGATAATGATAAAGATATCGGCATATGTGTGACTGAGATCTGCTTTTGTAGATTCGCGATTCGAATATTCAACTTGGCTGTCTGGCGGATGATTGGTGCCGAACAGGCCGTTGATCAGATTCGTAATCACCATGTCGGAAAATGTAAAAATACGTTTGAAAATTCGGTCAAAAATCTGGTTGATTTCATCCATGGGCATATAGATTCCTTTTCTTAGAATTGAACTGCACAATAGGAAAGAATGGGATAATCATAACATACGGATGTCAGAAAGTCAAATACTATTTTTGAAATATGATAAAAGATATGATAAAACAAAAAGACATATAATATAAGTTGCTTGGCTTAAAATCAATTTTTATAAATAAATGAAAAAAACAGATGTTCGTTTCTTCCAATCGGCAGCTTCAAAAACTGGAAACACTGGAGCATTATTATGGATGAAGGAATATGTTGAAATTTGGAAAGAAAAATTGTAATTCAGCTTGATATTTCTTTTTTCAAAGCCGTTATTTTATAGTATAACTTCTTAGGAAAGTTCTCCGAACTTCCCTATCGGACAAAAATTTATGCACACGGATGCGTAAGGATTTTTCCGGCTGACGCCAGACGCTGTCTACGCTTCGCTTCGGTCGTTGCCTGCGTCCTCGATTTTCTGCGAAAATCGGGATATAAACATGTGCCACTGACACACAGCAACCGCGCGGGCGAGCAGGAGCCGACAAGCTGCCTCCTATTCGATTATTGGATGGTCTGATGCTTCCTTATGCACATTGCCTGAAACGGGATCAGGGCGGTCATCAGAATTTGTTCATGAAAATTTCCCTTGCATTGCCTTGAAAAACACATATAATGAATTATTATAGCATTTGACGCTGGTCGCTTTACTTTGATACAGTGTTTAAACAAGTGAATCTAACCTGGAGGTAAAATATGAGCAAATCAACAGAGCAACTGACCTATAATGAGCCGTGGATTCTTCAGAGAGCAGATCCGTATGTGTACCGCCATGTGGATGGAACCTACTATTTCACGGCATCCATTCCGGCCTATGATGGGATTGTATTGCGCCACGCGGATACGCTCTCAGGCTTAAAAGATGCCGAAGAGGTGATGATCTGGAAGAAACATGAGAGTGGTATCATGAGTATTCACATTTGGGCACCAGAGCTTCATTATCTGGATGGAAAATGGTACATTTATTACGCAGGCGGGGACAAGGATGATATCTGGGCGATCCGTCCTTATATACTGGAATGCGCGGATGACGATCCGATGACCGGCACCTGGGTGGAAAAAGGAAAGATGCAGCGCGCGGCGGACGATCCGTTTTCTTTTGAAGCGTTTTCACTGGATGCGACAGTTTTTGAGAATAAAGGACAGCGCTATTACGTGTGGGCGGAAAAGGTCGGCGTTGGAAAGCAGATTTCGAATTTGTACATTGCGCGGATGTCTTCTCCATGCAGTCTGGATACGGTGCAGGTGCTGCTGACCTCGCCGGATTACGATTGGGAGCGCGTAGGATTCTGGGTGAATGAAGGACCTGCCGTGATTCATCACGACGGAAAGATTTTCCTCACCTATTCTGCTTCCGAGACGGGACCGGAGTATTGTATGGGGCTGCTTTGCGCGGATGAAGACGCGGACCTGCTGGATCCGAGATCCTGGAAGAAGGAACGCTATCCGGTACTCAAAAGCAATCCGGAAAAGGGTATTTATGGTCCGGGACACAATAGTTTTACTACGGATGAGCAGGGCAATACGATTATGGTATACCATGCCCGAACAGAAACAAAGATTGTGGGCGATCCGCTGTATAATCCAAACCGCCATGCCATGCTGATGCAGGTGGAATGGGATGAGAAGACAGGCTATCCGATCTTTGAGATCAAGTGAGATACGGAATCTGCTGTTTTTGCTGTTTCAGTTGCAGAAACTGCCTGCGACCGGTACGGCAATGACAGAGCAGCAATAATGATAAGAGCAGGATATCCTGTTCGCAATGCAAAGGGGGTTTTACAAAATGGCGCGAGAAATAACAAGAAGAACCTTTCTGCGCGGTTCGACGGCGGCTTTGGCGTACTCGATGGTGGCCGGAAGCCTGTCTGTTCAGGCAGAAGAAGCGGCACAGGAGACGATATCCTGGTCTGAACTGACGCGGGTATCTGTACATGATCCGTCGGTTATCGCGGCGGACGATGGAAATTACTACATACTGGGATCGCATATCGCGTCCGCGAAGTCGGAGGATATGATTCAGTGGACACAGCTGCAGACGGATTACGCGGATGTGACGAACGCTCCGTTCTACGGAAATTTGCAGGAAACCTTTGCGATTCCGTTCCAGTGGGCGGGGTATGACGACGGTGACTGCGCGGGTGGCAGCTACGCGATCTGGGCGCCGGACATCATCTGGGATCCGTATTATGAGTGCGAGGATGGCACGACGGGCGCATACCTGCTGTATTGCTGCACTTCGTCTACCTGGCGTCGTTCCTGCATTGTCTGCCTGGCGTCAAAGACGATTGACGGTACCTATTCTTATGTGGACACGCTGGTTTACTCCGGTTTCACGAAGACGGGTGAGACGGATGGCACCAGCACGCGCGATACGAGCTGGGATAATGACTATTTGAATCTGGCTTCTCTTGTTGAGGCGGGAGCTGCGAATGGCGGCATTGATGAGATCAGCGATAACTGGTTTGCCTCTGACGGGGGATGGGATCATACCTATGCGCCGAACGCGATTGACCCGAACCTGTTTTTTGATGCGGCAGGGGAGAAGCTGTATATGTCCTACGGTTCCTGGTCGGGTGGCCTTTATCTGCTGGAGATCGACCCCAAGACGGGAAAAGCGATCTATCCGGGTGTGGACTCGACCGATGAGGCATCCGGCAATTATGTAGATCGTTATTTTGGTACACATCTTGCCGGCGGGAACCATCAGTCCGGCGAGGGACCGTATATTCTCTATGACAGTGAGAGCGGTTATTATTACTTCTATGAGACCTATGGCAGTCTGACTGCGGAGGGCGGCTACAATATGCGCCTGTTCCGCTCGGAAAACCTGACCGGTCCTTATGTGGATGCGAAGGGCGGTAATTCGGCGGACAGCGGTTCGGACAATGAAGAGTATGGAATCAAGCTGATCGGCAATTACTGCTTCTATGGCCAGACTGGCAAACGCTCGGCAGGACACAATTCAGCCCTGATCGACTCAGACGGTTCCCGCTATCTGGTTTATCATCAGCGCTTTGATACCGATCCGATCACAGAAGCGCATGAGGTGCGCGTCCATCAGCAGTTCCTGAATGAGGATCTCTGGCCGGTGACTGCGGTTTATGAGTATATCGGGGAAAAACCGGAGAATTATGAAGACTCTGAGGTCACAGGCTCTTATGAGTACATCAATCATGGCACGACATCTGGTACGGATATGTTGGATACCGCATACGTCACATTGAATGAGGATGGAACGGTGGAAGGCTCTGTGACCGGTACATGGAACAAAGCCGATTCAGGAAACGGATATGATTATGTGACACTGACCCTGGATGACGGGGTGACTTTTAAAGGAATCTTTTTTCGCCAGCATAAGGAATGCGACAGTGAAGATGCCGTGATGACCTTTACGGCCATCGGCGATAACAATGAGTGTGTCTGGGGCAGCCAGATTGATACGGATGACACAGAGATGGTGCTGCAGCTGGTGCAGGAAACCGTAGACAATTCGACGCCTTCGATTATGAGAGAAGGGAACATGGACTTTCCCACTTCACTGCTTGGTGCGACGATTGTCTGGGAATCCTCTGATCCGGATGTGATCGCTGCGGATGGTACGGTGACCTACCCGGAAGAGGATGTGAAGGTGGAGCTGTCCGCGGAGATTTCCTGCAATGGGGAGAGCGTTTCTCTGACACATAAGGTAATTGTGCGCAGCGCATCCTGATGAGGAAATGCTTCATATTTTGTTATGAAAATGATTGGAGCAACAAAAGAGTATGATAGCAACCGTTTAGAACGGCAGGAGGCAGAATGGCGTTTTGCAGTTCTGAACGATGAAAAAAGGAGACAAAAACAATGGCAAAAAACGCAAAAATGATACTTGACCGCGCATTTCAGATCTCTGAGATTGACGACCGGATTTATGGTTCTTTCATTGAGCATCTTGGAAGGGCGGTCTATGACGGGATTTACCAGCCGGGACATCCGCTTTCCAACGCGGACGGGTTCCGCACGGATGTAATTGACCTGGTCAAAGAACTGAATGTACCGATTGTGCGCTACCCGGGCGGCAACTTTGTTTCTAACTTTTTCTGGGAAGACAGCGTCGGCCCGGTATCCGAACGCCCGCACCGGCTGGAACTGGCCTGGAAGAGCCTGGAGAAAAATGAGGTAGGGCTTCACGAATTCAGCAAATGGGCGAAGGCTGCAAACTCAGAGGTGATGATGGCGGTAAACCTTGGTACGAGAGGGATTGCCGACGCCTGCAACCTGCTGGAGTATTGCAACCATCCGGGCGGTACGAAGTACAGTGATCTGCGCATCAGCCACGGGCAGAAGGAACCGTATGGATTTAAGACCTGGTGCCTCGGCAATGAGATGGACGGCCCCTGGCAGACCGGGCATAAGACGGCGGATGAATATGGAAAGCTGGCGGCGGAGACGGCAAAGGCAATGAAAATCATTGATCCGTCTGTAGAATTTGTAGTCTGCGGCAGTTCCAACCGCGCGATGCCGACTTATGCGGTATGGGAGGATCAGGTGCTGACGCATACTTATGAGTATGTGGATTATCTCTCTCTGCATACCTATTATGGCAATCGCTCCGGGGACAGCAATGATTTTCTGGCGAAGTCCGACGATATGGACTATTTTATCAAAGAAATTATTGCTACCTGTGATTATGTGAAAGCAAAAACCAGAAGTAAGAAAAATATGTATCTCAGCTTTGACGAATGGAATGTATGGTATCATTCAAATGCGGCGGACAATGAGATTACAGAAAAGCATCCGTGGCAGGTGGCTCCGCCAATGCTGGAGGACATCTATAATTTCGAGGACGCTCTGCTGGTCGGCCTGATGCTGATTGTGCTGCTGCGCCACAGCGATCGCGTGAAAGTAGCCTGCCTCGCGCAGCTGATCAATGTCATCGCCCCGATCATGACGGACGCGAACGGCGGCGGAGCCTGGAGACAGACAATCTTTTATCCATTCATGCATGCGTCAAGATACGGGCGCGGCGTGGCTCTGATGCCGGTGATGGACGTTCCGCATCACGATACAAAGAACCATGCGGATATCACAGACATTGAATCCGTGAGCGTATACAATGAAGAAAAAGGCGAACTGACAATTTTTGCCGTAAACCGTAATCTGGAAGAGGACGTTGTGCTTACAACAGATGTCAGGAGCTTTGAAGGATACCGTTTTGCAGAGCATATCGTACTGGAAAATGATGATCTGAAGGCAGAGAACAGCTTCGGCTGTGAGAAGGTCGCGCCAAAACAGGCAAACGAACAGTCAACGCTTGAAGACGGGAAGCTGACCAGTATGCTGCACAAGGCATCCTGGAATGTGATCCGGCTGGTGAAGTCGGATCAGTAATCGTGTCTCCGAAAGGTTTGGGTAAGCCCATCCATTGCAGGACAAACGGCTTGTAGCCAAATGAATATCGTAAAAAACTCCCTTTACTGAAATGAAAGGGAGTTTTTTGTATGCGCAGGGAGAAAATCTCTGCTTAATTTAGCACGGGCTGTAGCACACTCGCACGCGGATGTCCTGGTTGTAGTTTCCGAATTCCCGGCCAAACAGAGTAATGCCGCCGCCGTTTGTCGTTGTCTCTTGTGACTGGAAACGGAAAGAAATGTTATCCTGCGGAGAAATCGCAAGCTTATTGACCGTGACGTCGGATATTTTCAGACCGTCGATGAAGGTGCCTTTGCGGTTGACCACGATCATTTTCATCATACCATACTGGTTCCAGTTCGGGAACTACCAGTTGGGAGTGAACATGCCCCGCACATCGCCAAAATCGCCGGGACTTGTCCAGGTGCCGAGTTTGGTATGGTTCAGGAAAAACGTGATATCTGAGGGCCAGTTGCTATTCGTGCCGGGCGCTTCGCTTCCGATCTCGAATGAAATAATGAACTGATCCATCTTGTTTCCAGGCGGCATCATATTCGGGATGCGGTAATCGATAAATCCCTTGCCGAGCCAGAGAATCTGTGCATCTACGTGGCTGGGGTGAGCGAAATAGCGGGGGTCATCGACCTCGCCGATGAGACCTTTTTCCGTAGATAGTCCACACGTCGGAAAAACGGAATAGTTATAATAGTGCCCAACCGGTATATTGACGGAGTAGCTGTTTGTCGAAATATCTTCTTCGTCCGGCAGAATGTCAATCAGGATTTTGTCGACGCACACGCGGCAGATTTTCTGGTTGCCATGGCCGGGGTGTTCGTTCAGAATGGTGATAATGCCGCTTTCTTCGAGCTTCTTTACATGGCTGGTCAGGGCGCCGTTTGTGATACCGAGACTGGCAGCCAGTTCGTTCATATTCATTTCTTTATTATCCAGCAAAAGCTTAATGAGCCTGATGCGGATTTCTGAACCGAGCGCCTTAAAGATTGGCAGTCCATCATTGAGATTATCAATATGGATCAATGAAATTCACCTTCTTTCTGTTTTTTTCGGTATTGAATCACCAGGCGAATATGCTGGTTGTAATCACCAAAGCCTTGTCCGTACAGGGTAAGACCGTGGGAGAGAGAAGTGCCGGCAGGTACTTCAAAACGGAACTTCATGACAGACTGGCTGTCGATCTGCAGGTCATCAATCGTTACCGATGAGATTTTCTCATCATCCATATAACAGCCGGTCGTGGTGATGGACAGAACCTTCAGCAGACCGTACTGGTTCAGAAAATCAAACCACCAGTCAGGATTCTGGCGTCCACGCCGGTCTCCGTAATCGCCAGGAGAAACCCACGATCCCAGTTCGATGCCATTCAGGGAGAAAACGATGCGGGAAGGCCAGTCATTCTCCGTACCGGGAGCTTCGGAGGATATCTCGAAGGACAGCATAATCTTTTCAATATCGGGGTTCCCGATGGTGAAGTTAGGCAGCATATATTCTATATACCCGGTCGTAAACCAGAGAATACCGGCTTTGTAGCTCTCCGGATGCGTAAAGAGCTTTGGCTCGTCCAGAATTCCAAGAAAGGAACTCGTGGTAGCCAGACCGCAGGTTGGGGCAACATTGAAGTCCGAGTATTGTCCGACGGGAATCTCTGCTTTATACAGGGGCAGGCGGTTGGAAATAATGTCGAAGTCAATCAGAATATGCGACATTTTGGGATAGCAGCATTTCTGCGTTCCGTGCGAGGCGGCTTCTTCTTCGACACTGATCAGGCCACAGGCCGTAAGCTTCTGGATATGCGGAGTAAGAGTGCTTGGCGGTACAAGGAGCTCTTTGGCGAGCTGCTTCAGACTGATGCCATTTCTGGAGATAATATGATTGAGGATTTCCAGACGAAACTCAGAACTGAGTGCCTGAAAAATGGGCAATTGCTCCTCCAGGGAAATCGGAGCTGGTGTGAAAAGATCCGGCATATAGGTACTCCTTCGTTGCAGGATGAAATATTATCCAGAGAAAAAACTTAAATAAAAATGATTTTGTTTTTTCCAAACTGATTATCTGTATTATAGCGAAAATGCCGAAAAAGTCAATAAAAACGGGGGTTAAATTGACGATTGCAAATTGGAAAACTTTCTTTTTTATTTTAGAAAAAACTAAATTGATAAATATTAAACAAAAATAAACCTTGACAGATTGACGAAAGGGGGTTAAAATAATGATACGAACTGAGATGAGATTGTGAAAAAATATACAAATTAGCCAAATGGTGGAAATGCATTGTGCAAATTGAACATATTTGGCGAAAGTGTATAATTTCGGATTTCTGTAACAGGCACAGATAGCTGTGCAGATAAGGAGGATTTATATCAATGAAAGCTGTTAAGACAATCTCCAGAAGAGAATTCTTACGTGGCTCCGCGGCCAGCGCTGCAACGCTTGCTCTGGCAGGACTTATGAGCGGGACGGCACTCGCTGAGGAAGAGACCGAAGAAGATGTAGCCATCACTACTGTCGGCCCGGACGACGGAACACATTTTGAACTCTGGACATTCATGGAAGCACACAGTACGTTCTACGCAGAGATGGTTGAGCTGTGGAATGAGGAGAATCCGGACAGACAGATTCAGATTACATTCAGTACATATCCGTATTCCGATATGCATAACAAGCTGATGATGTCTCTGCAGGCAGGCTCAGGCGCTCCGGATATCGTTGATATTGAGATCGGTCAGTTCCCGAACTACAGCGGCAGCGATTCACCTCTGTATCCGCTGACAGATGCTCTGGCTGATTATGAGGCAGATATGGTACAGTCCCGTCTGGATGTATACTCCCTGGCAGACGGCACCCGTGTTGGTGTACCGACACACGTAGGCGCGGCGGTTATGTACTGGAATGCAGAGATCTTCGAGCAGTATGGTCTTGATTATTCCAACATCACTACCTGGGATGAATATGAGCAGTTAGGTCTTGACCTGAAGGAAGCTTCCGGCGGCAGCGTTTATCTGACAACCGTAGATACGGGCGGCACAGACTGGATCTGGCTGGCGATGGCTGAGTATGGTGAGGACTGGACCGGCGGTATCGACGGAACACCGGAAGTACAGCTTGAGTCCGTTCAGGCGATGCTGGAAATGCAGCAGAGATGGATCGACGAAGGTATCGCGATCGTTTCGACTGATGGTATCATCGACGTTGAGGCTGGTTATTCAAACGTTATGAATGGTGTGCTCGCATCTTTCCCGAAGGCAATGTGGTACATGAGCCGCTTCACAAGCTATATGCCGGAGATGGAAGGCAAGTACGACATCACTCCGTGCCCGGTATTTGAAGAGGGTCAGCCGCGTTCCGTAGGTCTTGGCGGAACTGGTACTGCTGTTACGACACAGAGCGAGGATCCGGCACTTGCAGCTGAATGGCTTGCATGGGCGAAGTGCTCTGAGGTAGGCGAGGAGTATATCTGGAACGTACTTGGATTCGATGTTTGCAACGCTTCTCTGTGGGATGATGATGACTTCGCGTTCGATGAGAGCAATGTATATAACACATTCTTCCGTGTACAGCCGTATTCCGTCCTTCGTGAGATTAAGGATGAGATCAAGACAGTTTACACGACACAGAATTCTGTAACTCTGAATGACTACTTCAACACCTATACCGCAAACGAAGTTCTCGAGGATGGTATGGATGTAGCGGATGCTCTGCAGGAGCTGCAGGATTACCTGGATGTTGAATTGATGTAAGGAAAAGAGCACTGTTTTGCAGGTATCATTGTAATACAGGGTCAGAGGGGAGGCCTGGGAATTGCATTCCCGGGTCTCTTTCTTCATTATCTATGACCGTGTAAGCATATGGTTGTTTTCAGATAGCTGTCTGTAATGAAAAACATCAAAGGATAATGTATGAGATGCACGCCTGATTTCATCAGAAAAATCCAGTGGAGGTTTTTCTGATGGAATCAGGTTGTGAGGACAGTCGAACACGGAGAGAGGACGGCTGTCCATAAAAAAAGAAAGGAGGATTACAGTGAAAAAAGCAAAGAAATTCCTGTATTCCCAGAAAGCTGCACCGATTGTATTCTGTCTTCCCTTTATGCTGAGCCTTCTGATTTTCTGGCTGTACCCGTTGGTTACAGGTATTGTTATGAGTTTTCAGGATGTAACCTTTAGCGGTTGGGAATTTATCGGATTGAAAAACTATCGGAAGCTGCTGATTGACAAGACATTCCACACTGCTGTCCTGAACAGCGTGGAATATATGCTTCTGACGCTGGTTCTGATGATCCCGATTCCGCTGCTGCTAGCGGTTCTGATGGAGAGCCGTCTGACGAAAGCGAAGGGCGTCTGGAAGGTCATCCTTTATATTCCGGCGCTGACATCTGTAGTTATTTCCGGTATGTTGTTCCGCCTGATGTTCTCGGAGGGTTCGGGCGGTCAGATGAATCAGATTCTGCAGTTCTTCGGACATTCCAGTATTGCCTGGCTGAAGGAAAAAGTGACTGCCTGGACGGCGCTGCTGTTGCTCTGTATGTGGAGATGGACGGGTGTTAATATGCTGTATTTCCTGTCAGGCTTGAAGTCGATTGACAATTCAATCTATGAATCGGCGGATATCGATGGTGCGAACGGCAGACAGAAGCTGTGGTACCTGACGCTTCCGATGTTGAAGCCGACGACGATTTACGTGCTGACGATTTCAGTATACGCCGGTCTGTCGATGTTCCTTGAGAGTTTCATGCTGTGGAACGGCAACTCTTCCCCAAAGAACATTGGTCTGACGATTGTAGGATACCTGTATAAGAGAGGTATTGAAAACAATGATATGGGTTATGCGTGCGCGGTCGGCGTGGTGCTTCTTGTGATCACCCTGATCATCAACTTTGCCCAGCTGTTTGCGACGGGTACGTTGTCATTTAAGAGGAAGGAGGACTAACGCGATGGCTAAAAGTGTAAACGCAACCGGCCAGCGGACTATGGAAGGAAACCATAAGGTTGGCACGGTATTAGCGACAGGTGTGTTTGTTATTCTGTGTGCGTTTGTCGCGTTCCCTCTTCTCTGCGGATTGCTGGCATCGTTTCATGAGGGGCGTACCATTATTTCCAATGGTATGTCTCTGAACCTGGATTTCTCGACGGCGAGCCTGGATAATTATATTTATCTGTTTTCCGGAAATGCAGACTCTCAAAAGTATTTCATGTGGTATAAGAACTCTATGGTACTGACGGTTGAAACCGTGGTTCTGACTCTGCTGGTCTGCTATTTTATCGCGTATGGCCTGACAATGTATAACTCCAGAGTTGGCAATTTCCTGTTCTTCATGGTAATCGCGACTATGTGTGTACCGTTTGAAATTCTGATGCTCCCGCTGTATCAGGAAGTACAGAATCTTGGAATTATCAATACGAACGCTGGTGTTATCCTGCCAGGGCTTTGTGGTGCTTCGACGATTTTCTTTTTCCGGCAGTATATGACGAGCCTGCCGAAGGAGCTGCTGGATGCGGCACGTGTGGATGGCTGTACGGAATATGGCATCAGCGTCAAAATCATGATGCCGATCACCAAGCCGGCATTCGCCTCCATGGCAATCCTCTGCGCGATGAACTCCTGGAATGGTATGCTGTGGCCGATGCTGGTATATCGTGATACGAGCAAGTTTACCCTGCAGATTGGTCTGAATACGCTTCTGACGCCATATGGCAACAACTACGATATGCTGATCGCGGGTTCTATGTTTGGTATTATCCCGATTCTGATTGTCTACCTGATCTTCAACCGCTTCCTGATTGAAGGGATGACGGCAGGCGCAGTGAAGGGCTAATGCTGTCAGGAATCAAAATGTAGAGTATTTGACTGGTTGATAGTGCCTGTGATGCAGGCGTGAATATTCATCCTGCGGAATACGGGATGTAATGACAGAAGAAAAAGAAAAAACAGCAGGCTTATTGTCTGCTGTTTTTTAAAGCGCACGGCAGTGCAAGAAATATTCTGGCTGATGTCGTGCGCTGCCGATGCAGACGGGCAGGAGACCGCTCCATGCCCGATCACGAAAATGACTGGCCAGGGAGAGGACAGAGGAAAATGAGCGCGTATTTATTTGTACATTTTAGAGAAACGACCACCCCTGACGGGGAACAGGTTTATTTTGGAATCAGCCGGGATGGGCTTCACTGGGAACAGACAAATGGTGGCAGACCGGTTCTCTGGTGCTATTATGGAGACAAAGGGGCGAGGGATTTCACGATTGCGTACTGTAAATACACAAAGAAGTATGTGATTGTGGGCACTGACCTGAGCCTTTCTTATGGACTGAGAGGAAAATATCACCATTCCTGGGCGGAGATTAGTCGGCACGGCAGCAAGGCTTTTTCTGTGTGGGACTCTGCTGACCTGCTGAACTGGAGTGAGCAGCGTCTGGTAACAGTGGGGGATAAGAATTTTGGCTGTATGTGGGCGCCGGATATCATTTATGATCCGGAAGAGGAAGACTATGTCATGCACTGGAGCTCTGCTCATTCCGGAAATGGTTTCGGAGACAAAGCGATATATTACAGCAGGACGAGAGACTTTGCGGCTTTTACGCAGCCGCAGCTGCTGTACCGGAAGGAAAGTGCGGGCGGCGTGATTGACTCTGCGATTTACCAGGAGAAAGGATGGTATTATCTATTTCTGAAAAGTGAGAGAAATCCATCCGGTATACAGCTGCTCCGCTCTTCCTCTCTGACGGGTACTTATGAGAAGATTGAAGCGTTTGATAAGAGTATGCGTGGAATCGATCCGGAGAAGCATGAGGCTCCGACAGCAGTCAAGCTGGACGACGGACGATGGGCATTGTTTCTGGATTATTTTGGCGCAGCCGGAGAGAAACAGGGGTATATCCCATTCCTCTCAGAGAACCTGGAAAGTGGAGTATTTGAACGGGCAGATGCCGCATTTTCCTTCCCGTATCGGTTTAAACACGGCACCATTCTGAAAATCACAGAAGAACAGTATGAGAAGATAAAGAGGCATAATTTTGTGCCGGAGGATAATCGCTGAAATTCATTGATATTTTACTTGATTTGTTATAAGAAGAATGATATAAATTCGGATGGCACTGCTGTTATGGCAGGCTCACGATGATGGATGAATATGAGGAGGAGACAGAAAACAATGGCTAAATTGGTGATTCATGCAGATCAGGTTCTGAACAAAATCAACAAGGAGATTTACGGACATTTTTCCGAACATCTGGGACGCTGCATCTATGAGGGGTTGTATGTCGGCGAGGACTCCCCGATTGAGAATGTGAACGGAATGCGGACGGACGTGGTGGAAGCGCTCAAAGAGATCCGGGTGCCGGTGCTGCGCTGGCCGGGCGGCTGCTTTGCGGATGAGTATCACTGGAAGGACGGGATTGGTCCGAAGGAAAACCGGAAAAAGATGATCAACACGCACTGGGGCGGCGTGGTAGAGGATAACAGCTTTGGTACGCATGAGTTTTTTGAACTCTGCCGCCAGTTGGGCTGTGAGACGTATGTAAATGGCAATGTGGGAAGCGGTACTGTACAGGAGATGTCGGAGTGGGTAGAATATATCACGTTTGAGGGCGTGTCGCCGATGGCGGATCTGCGCGCAAAGAACGGCCATGAGGCGCCCTGGAAGCTGGATTATTTCGGTGTCGGCAATGAGAGCTGGGGCTGCGGCGGCAATATGAACCCGGAGCATTACGCGAACGAGTATCGCCGCTATCAGACCTATGTCCGCGATTATCACAGCGATTCTAAGATTAATAAGATCTGCTGCGGACCGAACGTGGATGATTATGAGTGGACACGCCAGGTGCTTGCGACCTGCTTCCGCCGCAACAACGACAACCAGCATGGTTTTATGAATGGCCTTTCTCTGCATTATTATACGGTTCCAGGTGATGATTGGCAGCATAAAGGCAGCGCGACCATCTTTGATGAGAAAGAATATTATAAGACTCTGAACAAGGCTTATTATATGGAAGAGCTGGTGCAGAAGCATGGCGCGATCATGGATGAGTTTGACCCGGAAAAGATTGTCAGTCTGACGGTCGATGAGTGGGGCACTTGGTATGATGTAGAGCCGGGCACGAATCCGGGCTTCCTTTATCAGCAGAACACCATGCGCGACGCACTGGTGGCCGGACTGACCTTAAATATTTTCAACAAGCACAGTGACCGCGTGAAGATGGCGAACATTGCGCAGATGGTGAATGTACTGCAGTCCGTGATCCTGACAGACGGTGCACAGATGGTGAAGACGCCGACCTGGTATGTCTTCCGGATGTACCGCGATCACCAGGACGCACAGCTGGTAGAAAGCAGCATTGAATCCTCACCGATCGGACTGGAAGCAGAGTATTCCGTACCGAACCTGACCGAATCCGCTTCTGTGGACGCAGACGGCGTGTTGCATATTACCGTGACAAACCTCTCCTTGGACGAAGCATATGAGGTAGAGACGGAGATCAGCGGTAAAGAAGTCTCTGATATCTGCGGCGAGATTCTGACCGGTGCGATGGCGGACAAGAATACCTTTGAAGAGCCGGAAGCGGTGAAACTGGCCGCATTTGACGGCGCGCAGCGTACTCAGAAGGGACTGAAATTCACGATCCCGGCCTGCTCTGTGGTGCATCTGGCTGTGAAGTAAAGACGCTCTTTGAATAACTAAGAAAAGAGTGACAGAAATGAGTAACCCTATGCAGCGGGTCTGCAAAAAATGCCTGCTCCGAGATATGGCGGAGCAGGCACAGTATACAAACTTGTTTTCCTATGTAAAGAACTTGCCGCCGGATGATAAAGTGCCGGATAACGTTTATGAAGAGCGGCTGGTGTTTTGCCGGAATTGCGATAAATTATTGTCCGGAACCTGTATCCTTTGCGGATGCTACGTAGAGCTTCGCGCAGCGATGCGGGTGAAAAGCTGTCCGGCAGTACCGGCGAGATGGGGAAAGTACGATTGAAAAATCCTACGCACTTGAGTGTGCGGAGGATTTTTTATGCACACAGGCGGGTGTGGAAATTTGCGGCTTGCGCCGCACCCGCCTGGCACAGCGGATAGGGGGGAAGCACCCCTATCCGATTGATAGATTTATGACGCAATCGCGTTCCCCGTATACAACTGGTAATACCGCCCTTTCTCTTCGATGAGCTGGTCGTGTGTGCCGCGCTCGATGATGCGGCCCTGCTCGAGGACCATGATGCAGTCGGAGTTCTGGACTGTGGAGAGACGGTGGGCGATGACGAAGGTCGTGCGGCCTGCCATCAGGTGATCCATGCCCTCCTGTACAATGCGCTCGGTACGGGTATCGATGGAGCTTGTCGCTTCGTCGAGGATCAGTACCGGCGGGTCTGCGATGGCTGCGCGGGCAATCGCAAGCAGCTGCCGCTGACCCTGGCTTAGGTTCGCGCCGTCGCCGGTGAGCATGGTGTCATAGCCCTGCGGCAGTCGGCGGATAAAACCATCGGCGTTCGCCAGCTTCGCTGCTGCCACGACTTCTTCATCGGTCGCGTCCAGCTTGCCGAAGCGGATGTTTTCTTTGACTGTACCGGTGAACAGGTGTGTATCCTGCAGCACGATGCCGAGTGAGCGGCGAAGGTCGGCTTTTTTGATCTTGTTGACGTTGATGCCATCGTAGCGGATCTTGCCGTCCTGGATATCATAGAAGCGGTTGATCAGGTTGGTGATCGTCGTCTTTCCGGCGCCGGTGGAGCCGACGAAGGCGATCTTCTGCCCCGGCGTTGCGTAGAGCTTGATGTCGTGGAGGACGATCTTATCGTCCGTGTAGCCGAAGTCTACGCCGTCAAAGACCACGTCGCCTTTCAGTTCTTTGTAGTCTACGGAACCGTCCGCCTGATGTGTGTGCTTCCACGCCCATCGTCCGGTACGCGTATCGGATTCAGTCAAAACGCCATTTACTTCTTTTGCGTGAACCAGAGTCACATAGCCGTTGTCTGTTTCGGATTCTTCATCCATGAGGCGGAAGATACGGTCTGCACCGGCCATCGCCATGATGATGGAGTTGAACTGCTGGCTGACCTGGTTGATCGGCATACTGAAGCTCTTGTTAAACGTCAGGAAGCTGGCAAGGCCGCCGAGGGTGAATCCGCCGACACCGTTCAGTGCGAGAATACCGCCGACAATGGCGCAGACAACATAGCTGACGTTACCCAGCTGGGCATTGATCGGACCTAAGAAGCTTGAGTAGGTCTGCGCATTGTCCGCGCTGACGTAGAGCATATTGTTCAGTTCCGTAAAGTCTTTGACACATTCATCCTCGTGGCAGAAGACCTTGACCACCTTCTGACCTTTCATCATTTCTTCAATGTAGCCGTTGACTTTACCAAGGTTGGTCTGCTGTTCACGGAAATATTTACCGCTTAAGGAGGTGGCTTTTCTCGTAAAGAAAAGCATGACGCAGACCATGATCAGCGTTACGCCGGTCAGCGGGACACTTAAGATCAGCATGCTGATGAAAACGCTGACAATAGTGAACGCAGAATTGATGATCTGCGGGATACTCTGGCTGATCATCTGGCGCAGGGTATCGATATCGTTCGTGTAAACCGACATGATGTCGCCGTGCTTGTGTGTGTCGAAATATCTGATCGGCAGCGTCTCCATGTGGGAGAAAAGATCGTCTCTTAAATGTTTCAGCGTGCCCTGTGACACCGTTACCATGATGCGGTTGTACATATAGGTCGATACGACGCCGAGCGCGTAAAAACAGGCTACACGGCCGATTGCGCGGGCGAGAGGACCGAAGTCCGGGTTGTCCGTCAGCAGAAACGGCGTGATGTAATCATCAATCAGGTTTTTGGTAAACAGTGTTCCCTGCACATTAGCCAGCACACTGCAGCAGATCAGTATGAAGACGATAATACAATGAAATTTATAATCGCGGAAAATGTATCCCATCAGCCGGGCAAGCAGCTTTCCGGGATTCTGTACCTGCGGCTTCGCTCCGCGGGGCGGCCTTTGTCCTGGTCCTGGCATAATCAGTCACCTGCCTTTTCATCAAAATCACCGCCGCCGCTCGTCTGAGACTCGTATACCTCGCGGTAAATCTCACTCGAAGCAAGCAGCTCTTCATGGGTTCCAAAAGCACTGATCCGTCCCTCATCCATGACGATAATGCGGTCTGCGTCCTGCACACTGGAAATACGCTGCGCGATAATCAGCTTTGTCGTATTCGGGATATCTTCCCGGAATGCGCGGCGAATCCTTGCGTCCGTCGCCGTATCCACGGCACTGGTGCTGTCGTCGAGAATCAGGATTTTCGGATTCTTCAAAAGGGCGCGGGCAATACACAGGCGCTGCTTCTGTCCGCCGGATACGTTTGAACCGCCCTGCTCAATGTAGGTGTTGTACCCGTCCGGAAAGGCACGGATGAAATCATCCGCGCAGGCAAGCCGGCAGGCCTCCTGGCATTCCTCATCCGTTGCGTCCTTATTGCCCCAGCGCAGGTTGTCATAGATGGTGCCGGAAAAAAGAACATTGTTCTGGAGTACCACGGCCACCTGGTTACGAAGTACGTCCATGTCGTAATTCCGCACGTCATTTCCTCCAACCTTCACGTTGCCGTTTGACACGTCATACAGGCGGCTGATGAGGTTGACCAGGCTGGTCTTGGAACTTCCGGTGCCACCCATGATACCAATGGTTTCACCAGCCCGGATGTCCAGATTGATATCTGATAGGACGTATTCTTTTGTATTCTTATGATAAGAAAAGTCTACATTCTCAAAACGAATGCTGCCGTCCGGCACTTCCATAATCGGCTGGTCTGGATTCACCAGATCCGGCGTCTCATCAAGGACTTCACAGACACGCTGCACACTCGCCACACTCATCGAGATCATGACGAAGACCATAGAGAGCATCATCAGGCTGGAGAGGATGTTCATGCAGTAGGTCAGAAGACTCATCAGCTCACCGGTCGTCAGGGAGTCCGCAACGATCATTTTCGCGCCGATCCAGCTGATCAGAATGATACAGCTATACACAGTGAACATCATCAGCGGGCTGTTGATGATGACGTTATGTTCCGCTTTTACAAATAGTTTATAAATGTTTTCGCTGGCCTTATTCAGCTTTTTGGTCTCATAGTCCTCACGCACATAGGCTTTTACTACACGGATCGCGGAGACATTCTCCTCAATCGAAGCGTTCAGGTCGTCGTATCGCGGGAAGACCTGCTGGAAATATTTCGTGGCATGGATCACCAGAAGGATAAGCGCGGTTCCAAGCAGAAGCGCCGCGATCAGATAGATCGAAGCCAGTCTTGCATTAATCATAAAGGCCATGACCAGTGCACAGATGATACTGGCCGGTGCGCGCATCAGCATTTTCAGAATCATCTGATAGGCATTCTGGATGTTGGACACATCTGTGGTCAGACGGGTCACCAGCCCGGCAGGGCTGAATTTGTCAATGTTGGCAAAGGAAAAGGTCTGGATGTGGCCAAACATTTCGGCACGCAGGTTTTTCGCCAGACCAGCGGACGCTTTCGCACCGAATCGTCCGCCGAGCATACCGCCGCACAGGCCAATCAGCGCACAGACGATCATCAGGCCGCCAATCCTGTAAATGTGGTTGATATCGCCCGCATTTACGCCATCGTCGATGATCGAGGCCATCAGAAACGGAATCATCGTCTCCATGATCACCTCCAGCAGCATAAAGAGCGGGGTGACGATGGAGGCATTTCGGTATTCCTTTACCTGCTTCGCAATCGTACGAATCATTGGAGTACTCCTTTCATTATTATAATAGTGTTTGTTTTCTGCGGAAACAGGAATCCGGCTTCGCGCAAAAAACGGCATACACGCAAAGATACCGTCATGCTGATATTACTCGCAGACGGAATCTTTTTTCGCAATTATCATAGACAAAACGGGAAACGATGTCAAGTAAAAAAATATGAACTGGGAGAGCAGGCTGTCTGGCTGGGATTCTGTCCTGATCAAAACTGAAATAAGGGCTTGAAAAAATCTGTTTTGTGGTTTATAGTATGTTTAACTAGGGAGCCGGAAGGTGGGACGCATCCACCCGACTCGGCGTTAATAGTTACTAAACCATAAGAAATGGCCGTTCCTACCTTTTCCAGAGAACAGAACGGCTATTTCTTACTTTTCATATCCAGAATCGCGACAATTAAAGAAACAATTGCCAGAAAAAGCATAATTCCTTCATATGTACTCATAATAATCCCCCTCCCCGATAGGTACTCGGATTAGGTGAGAGACGTCCCCCGGCTCCCCGGTTAAACATACTATACTTTCAGTAGATATAACTGGTTGATTTAGTATGAATCATACCATAAAAACGGGGGTTATACAATCAATATTTTGCGATTGTAATCGATTATTTCGCGCCATGTCAAAAAGCGAAAACAGGGATTGATTTTTTATAGGGAATAAGTATAATGAAACTATTCTATAAAAACACAGAGGAAAAGCCATGCAGTCATTATCGCAGTCGCGCGCGCCGATTTACGAGGCTCTGGAGCGCTTAAAGAGAAGAAGAGTTGTCCCTTTTGACGTCCCGGGACACAAAAGGGGACGGGGAAACCAGGAGCTGGTAGATTTCCTGGGAGAAAAATGTGTCGGTATCGATGTAAATTCCATGAAGCCGCTGGACAATCTTTGCCAGCCGGTTTCTGTTATTAAGGAAGCGGAGCAGCTGGCGGCGGAAGCTTTCGGCGCGGCACACGCGTTCTTTATGGTCGGCGGCACGACCTCGGCGGTACAGAGTATGGTACTTTCGGTCTGCCATGCGGGCGACAAGATTATCCTGCCGCGCAATGTCCATAAGAGCGTGATCAATGCCCTGGTGCTCTGCGGTGCGATTCCGGTTTACGTGAACCCAGAGGTTGAGCCGAAGCTGGGTATTTCGCTTGGTATGAAGGTTTCTGAGGTGGAGCGGGCGATTCTGGACAATCCAGGCGCGGTAGCCGTCCTGGTTAACAATCCGACCTATTATGGGATTTGCTCAGACATCCGTTCGATTGTAGAGCTGGCGCACAAATACGAGATGATGGTGCTCGCGGATGAGGCGCATGGGACGCATTTTTATTTCGGGGAGAATCTTCCGGTCAGTGCGATGGCGGCCGGGGCGGATATGTCCGCCATTTCCATGCACAAATCCGGCGGAAGCCTGACGCAAAGCTCCCTGCTTCTGACGGGGGAGCATGTGAACTGGGAATATGTTCATCAGGTGATCAATCTCACACAGACGACCAGTGCATCCTACCTGCTGATGTCCAGCCTTGACATTTCCAGGCGGAATCTGGTGCTGCGCGGCAAGGAAGCCTTTGCGAAGGTGGTTGAGATGGCGGAGTATGCCCGCTCTGAGATCAACGACATCGGAGGCTACTATGCTTATGGCAGCGAAATGATCAACGGCGACAGCATTTTCGATTTTGACGTCACCAAGCTTTCAGTATATACGCGCGATATCGGCCTGGCAGGTATTGAGGTCTACGACCTGCTGCGGGACGAGTACGACATTCAGATCGAGTTGGGCGATCTGACAAACATTATGGCCTATATTTCCATCGGCGACCGCATTCAGGACATTGAGCGCCTGGTCGGCGCACTGTTTGATATCAAGCGCCGTTACACCAGAAGCTCCGCGAAGATGCTGAATTCTGAATATATCAACCCGATCGTGATTGAATCCCCGCAGACGGCCTTTTATGCGGAAAAGGATTACCTGCCGATCCGCGCGACCGTGGGGCGTACCTGCGGAGAGTTTGTCATGTGTTATCCGCCGGGGATTCCGATTCTGGCGCCCGGAGAGATGATCACACAGGAGATTATCGAATATATTTTATACGCAAAAGAAAAAGGCTGTTCCCTGCAGGGAACCGAGGACCCCGAGGTGGAATATTTAAATGTACTCAAAGACGAGCGGCAGGTATGGAAGGACTGATCACACAGGGAAGAGTTTTTTGGCGGGTTTTATGATGGCTGTAGCTGAAGTGGTTGAGGCAGGTGTAACGTGGATTTGGTCAGGCAGTGACCTGTAAGTGCGAATAAAACGTTGCTGGGATGCAGAAATGCGAGGGGGATTATAAAATGGATTTATGGTTTTCGGATTACCACGCAGACCAGATCAAGATGTCTGTGAAAGTAAAGAATCAGTTGTTTGGAGAGCAGACGGAATTTCAGCGAATCGATGTTTTTGACTCCGACGAGCTCGGCCGGTTTTTAAGCTCTGACGGTAAAATTGTTTTCTCTGAGAAAGACGGCTTTATTTACGATGAGATGATCGTCCATGTCCCGATGGCTGTGCATCCGAAGGTGAAAAACGTGCTGGTACTCGGCGGCGGCGACGGCGGTGTGCTGCGGATGCTGGAGAAATATGATGGAATCGAGTGTATTGACGTAACCGAGCCGGATCAGCGCTTTGTAGAGGTCTGCCGGGAATTCTTCCCGGATACTGCGGCGAGCCTTGATGATCCACGCGTGCGTTTTTACCACATCGATGGTTTGAAAATTCTGCGCACCAAGCAGGGGGAATACGACCTCATTATCAACGACGCGATTGACCCGCTTGGTCACAAAGCAGGCTTGTTCACGCGCGAATTTTATGGCAACTGCTACCGTGCTTTGAAAGAAGACGGCATTATGGTCTACCAGCACGGCAGCCCATTCTACGAAGGAGACGAGGAATCCTGCCGCCTGATGCACAACAAAGCGAGTCACAGCTTCCCTATCAGCCGAGTTTACCAGGCGCACATTCCGACCTGTTCCTCCGGCTACTGGCTCTTTGGCTTTGCCTCCAAAAAATACCACCCGCTGCGCGATTTTGACCGCGCCCGCTGGGAGGCTTATGGTATCGAGACCGATTACTATACCCCGCATTTGCATCAGGGCGCGTTTATGCTGCCCAAATACGTCGAGGATATGCTGCGCGAGGAAGAAGGACGGAAAGAGCGAATGAACCTGTAATCCAACCTGCAGAGCATGCGAATTCATTTGCCTTACGTTTCTTCCCAGCGGCTCTTTTTACGGGCGCAGATTTCTTCCCACTGGCAATCCCGGCAGATCGTTTGCCGGATTCCGGTGGAGGGAATCTGCGCCTCTCTTTTTTACAAATTTGTTTCGAAAAAGTTCTTGACAAATAATATAATTTGAATTAGAATAATTCCAACACAGGAGGTGCATATGTCAGAGAACGGGAAGATTATTTTAGACATCGTATCAAACGCGAATAATCATCCCACGGCGGAGGACATCTATCAGCAGGTTCATGCCGAGGGAAAGAAGATGTCCATGGCTACCGTGTACAATAATCTGAATATGCTCGCGAACGAAGGCCTGATCCGCAGACTGACGGTGGACGGGAAGTCCGAGCATTATGATAACACGACACGCCATGATCATCTGGTGTGCGGCGTATGCGGGAAAATCAGTGACCTTATGCTGGATGATATGTCTGCTCAGCTAGAGCGTGCCTGTGGGATAAAGCTGAAGTCCTATGACCTGAAGCTGATCTATGTATGCGAGCAGTGCAGAAATGCTGCCGGAAAGTTGTCCGCCCAGTCTGGATGAATGAGGATGTCGGATCAGATATGGAAGATAACTGCGTGTAACACAAAAGGAAAATCAGCGGCAATCGGAAAAGGATCATGACTGCCGCACAAGCAAAATTGAGGAGGGAAATTTTATGAGCAAGTATGCAGGAACACAGACAGAGAAGAACCTTGAAACAGCATTTGCCGGAGAATCTCAGGCAAGAAATAAATATACTTATTTTGCTTCCGTAGCAAAGAAGGAAGGGTATGAGCAGATTGCGGCACTTTTTGAGAAGACCGCAAACAATGAGAAAGAGCATGCAAAGATGTGGTTCAAAGAGCTCGAAGGAATCGGCGATACACCGGCGAATCTTCTGGCAGCGGCCGAGGGTGAGAACTACGAGTGGACCGATATGTATGACGGTTTTGCGAAGACTGCTGAGGAAGAGGGATTCAAGGCACTCGCAGCGAAGTTCCGTCTGGTGGCAGAGATCGAGAGACATCATGAAGAACGCTATCGCGCCCTGCTGAAGAATGTAGAGACTGCAGAGGTATTTGAGAAGAGCGAAGTAAAGGTATGGGAGTGCCGCAACTGTGGCCACATTGTAGTAGGCACCAAGGCACCGGCGGTATGTCCGGCCTGCAGCCATCCGCAGAGCTATTTCGAGGTACATGCGGAGAATTATTGATTCCCGCGGGAATATAATTACGCACATAGAACGGTGAAAATCAGGCATGACGAAGTGCGGCACGCAGGAGTGTCAGTCTGTCTCAGGTTTGAGCCGGGAACAGAGGCTGCAATTTCTAAGTATTTCAGAGATTGCAGCTTTTTTTTCATGAGGAACAAAAAGTTGCGGCGATTCCGGCTCTGACATTTCTGTTAAACCAGAATTTTCTGCAGCGGTTGCTTCCGCTGCATCAATATAGATTATATTGAAATAATCATACTTTTAAGCGGCAAACATGTTGAAATAATCATACTTTTAAGCAAAAATCATGTTGAAATAATCATACTCTTAAGCAAAAATTATGTTGAAAAATAAAAGGGAGTCCATTATAATGAAGAAACCGAACAAACGTTTTGATGCGTGTGGAGGTTTTTTATGAAATACAAAAAGAAGAAATTTTTGCCCCTGCTTCTGGTGTTTATACTGACCTTTTTCGGGACAGACGTTGATGGCTGGCAAAGATTACTGCCTGTCTGGGCGGATGCTTCAGAACAGATCGATAGCGATGATATTTCATCAGAAGCTCGTCTTTCTGGAGATGAGACTTCTCTTTCAGGTACTTTTACTTCCGGTACGGAGTTGAATCTCGCGGATATTCCGGCTTATTCCGGTTCGCCTTATGCGGAGGTGAACGGAAACGTTCCGGATTTTTCAGACCTGGCCATAAGTACAGAGTCTTTTGAAAGTTACAGTGAACTGGATTCGCTGGGACGATGTGGCGCGGCTTTGGCAAATCTGGGCACGGATCTGATGCCGACGGAAGAGCGCGGCGACATTAGTTCCATCCACCCGACAGGATGGCATTCGGTGCAATATGAGGGGATTGACGGGGAATCCCTTTACAACCGTTGCCACCTGATTGCCTACAAGCTGACCGCAGAGAATGCGAATGAGCAGAATCTGATCACGGGAACGCGTTATCTGAATACAGAAGGGATGCTGCCGTTTGAGGATCTGGTGGCAGAGTATATCTACGAGACAGGGAATCATGTGCTTTACCGTGTGACGCCGATTTTTGAGGGGGAGAATCTGGTTGCGTCCGGCGTACAGATGGAAGCGATGTCTGTAGAGGATGAGGGCGTGGGCGTTTTGTTCAATGTCTATTGCTATAATGTACAGCCGGGGATCGGGATTGACTACGCGACCGGGGACAGCTGGATCGAGGACGCGGAAGTACTGGCCGCTTCGGCAAAGACATCAGAAGAAACATCGGAGAGAGAGGCAAGTATTGCTGATTCCGTCGATGTGAGCGAGGTGGAAATTTCCGCATCAGCGCAGGTCGCTGGCGAAGCGGAGGGCACGACCTATATTCTAAACACGAATACAATGAAGTTTCACTTTCCTTCCTGCTCGAGTGTGGATGATATGAGTGAGCGGAATAAACTGGAGTATACCGGGGACCGGGAGACCGTCATCGCGATGGGGTACTCACCGTGTCAGAGGTGCAATCCTTAAAAACATGGGGGCAGATGTTTGCTGCCACTGTATTTTTGACCCCTGACGTGAGACGGATGAAAGTTGCGAGGGAGTGATCGAAGAATTAAAGTGCCAGGACTAACCATGCAGTTTCAAAACTCACACGCAATCCATAAAACGGACGAAGCAATCAGGTACTGTCCCACATAATACAGAACATAGTTGATCACCAAAAGTGCTGATTCTTCTTTTTTTTCTTCCCTAAAATAAATTATGGACAGCACCAGGCTAGAGAGCAGGAAAAGTACGCCACCAATTCCCATTACCAGAAGCCCCAGATTTTGCAAAAGGATCGCACAGGCAACCGTATAAGCTGCCATGAAGAACAAAAGCGCACCATATACGGAAGATATCGCTTTAAATTTACCATATTGAAAATGCATTGGTTTTTCTCCAAGATAAATAAACGCGAGCGCCGTCAGCGCACTGATTATGCCTGCCACAAACGCTTCCGTCCGGAATCCTGCAACCGATGCGGCTGCCGCGAGATAGAAAAAATGTCCCACAAGAAACATAAGAAAGCCCATCATCGTCCAGGCTTCGGAATCTTCCGGATATAAACCTTTCAGTTCCAGCCAGATATCACCCATCAGGCCGAGCAGTAGTCCGCCGCCGACAAAAAGCGCAAACTGAAAATGTCTCCCTTCTGTCAGCGCTGCCACTCCCAGCGTCGTCAGGAAAAAGAAACTGGTGAATGACTTAAGCACCGTGGCCTGCCAGCTCGGTCCATGAAGCCGCGTGATAATCATCAGAACCAGATACACCAGACCAACTACCAGCATCGTAATATACATTATCATAGGGCAGCATCCTTTCTCATTTTAACGCAATAAATATTTTATAGTAAACGACTTTAGTCGTTTATCATTATACTACACGAATCTGCAAATGAAAACCCGACAATTGCGTTAAAATGTACAAACTCTTATAAAAAATGTCCCCGCACAAAGCATGAGATTGACTAACTTTCATACTTATAATTTTTGATTTCCGACGCAGTAAATAATATTGCGCGAAGAAACTGGAGGCTTTTTGCACAAGATGTTAATTTTTCGCACAAGATGTAGTTAATTTTTTGGCCACGCTATGATAGAATATACACACTTGAGGTTATATTTGGTCATAGGGTGGCCGTTATTGTTTTTACAGAAAGGGCAGGGCAGCCGCGCTTGTCGCGCTGCGGGTGAGAAGATGGGAGAGGTAGACAAGAGAGTAAGCTATACACAGGTCGTCTGGGAGATTACCCGGCTTTTGCAGGAGGCGGAATCTCTGGAGGATGCGCTGCGGACGAGTCTGGATGAGGTGGTTAAGGCGGTCGGCGCGGAAGCGGGTACGGTCTGGTTTTACAATTCACACGGGGATAAGCGGATTTATCCGTCTTTCTGGATCGGCGGGGCGGATTTGACCGGCATGAGTCTGGCACCCGGCGAGGGCATCGCGGGCGCGGTGGTGGAGACGGGAAAGACGACCGTGGTGAAGGATTGTCAGAAGGATGCGCGCTGGGCAGGGCGGTTTGACGCGGCCACGGGTTTTGTGACGAAGAGTATGGTCTGCGTGCCGCTGGCGAATAAATACGAGGTCATTGGCTGCATTCAGATTATTAATAAAAAAGACGGCTCTCTGTACAACGATGAGGATGTCAGTCTGTGTGAGAACCTGGCGATGCTGGCGGCGATTGCCATTGACAGCAACGGGCTGAACCTTGGCTTTACGGAGGAAAAGAAAGCCATTATTTCTCTGCGTGATGTCAAAAAGACATTCGGCTCGGGAGAGACGGCGGTGCATGTGCTGAAGGGTGTGAATCTGGATGTTCGTGAGGGCGAGTTCCTGGTGATTCTGGGCGAGTCCGGCTGCGGAAAATCGACGATGCTGAACATTGTCGGCGGCATGGATCAGCTGACGAGCGGGACGTTTTTGTTTGACGGGAAAGATTATTCCCACGCGGATGAGAAGACGCTGACGATGTACCGCAGACACTCGGTTGGTTTTATTTTCCAGGCATATAATCTGATGCCGACGCTGACTGCGGAGGAGAATCTGGATTTTATCGGCGAACTGTGCGATGACCCGATGGACGCGGCGGAGGCACTCGAAAGTGTAGGCCTTTCCGGGCGCAGAGAAAATTATCCGGCGCAGATGTCCGGCGGACAGCAGCAGCGTGTGTCGATTGCCAGAGCGCTGGTGAAAAAGCCGAGACTGATTCTGGCAGATGAGCCGACGGCTGCGCTGGACTATGAGACGAGTATCGAGGTACTTACGGTGCTGGAAAATGTGATTAAATCCGGTACGACGCTGATGATGGTGACGCACAATGAAGAGATCGCGAAGATGGCGAACCGCGTGATCCGCATGAAAGGCGGTGTGGTAGCGGAGGTGATTGTGAACCGGCATCCGGCCAGTGCAAAGGAGTTGGTATGGTGATGAAAAAGACGAGATGGAAACACCTGTACAGGACGATTCTGAAAAATGGCGTCTCTTTCTTTGCCGTGGCTTTTATCGCCGCGACCAGTATCGCGATTTTCCTGGGCCTTCAGTCTGCCGGGACGGCGATTCTGCGGCGGGCGAGCCAATATTATATCGACAATAAGCTGGAAACGCTGGAGATTACCTGCGCGAATGGAATTACGGGAGAGGATATCGAGTCCATTGCCAAATGGGAAGGTGTGGACGCGGTTGAGGGCGGTTATTCTACGGCCGTGTTGATGAACGGAAAGACGGAAATGATTACCCTGCAGGCACTCTCTCTGTGCAAAGAGATGAATGAACCGGTGGTGATTGCGGGGACACTTCCCGCCGCGGCTGACGAAGTGGCAGTGGAGGAAACCTTTGCCGAAGGGCAGGGGATTCAGGTGGGCGATGTGATTACGCTGGAACATGACGGAGAACTGGTGACGGATACGTTTGAGGTGACAGCGATTGTTAATATGCCGGCTTTCTGCTGTGCGGAGCTGCAGGATTCCCGCGGGACGAGTACAGCGGGCCTGGGGAGTGCCTCCTACTACATAGAGCTTTCTCCGGAAGCATTTGACGCTTCTTATTATGATGATTGCTATACGACCGCGTATGTGAGAAGTGACGCGTTGGATGATGTCTATTATTATTCGACTGCGTACACGACACAGGAGACGACTCTGAAAGAGACGGTCGAGGAGCTTGGCGCCGAGCGGGCGGAACTCCGTTACACGTCGATTTCAGAGGAAGCGCAGGAAGCGATCGCCGAGGCGCAGTCGGAAATCGATGACGGTCAGTCGGAGGTAGATGAGGCAGAAGCGGAGATTGCGGACGGCGAAGCAGAGATTGCGGACGCGGAATCAGAAATCGCAGAAGGGGAAGCGGAGATCGCGGACGCGGAAGTGGAAATTGCGGATGCCAAAGCGGAAATCGCGGAGGGGGAATCGGAAATCGCCGATGCAGAAGCGGAACTGGCAGACGCACAGACACAGATCGATGAGGCTGAGTCCGAGATTATGGAAGCGCAGTCCCAGGTGGATGAGGGGCAGGCGCAGATCGATGAGGCACAGGCAGAGATTGATGCCGCGCAGACGCAGATCGATGCTGCTGAGGAAGAACTCCAGGCGGGGTGGGAGCAGGCTCTTACGCAGCAGATCGCGCTGGATGCCGCGCTGAATGATATTGTAACGCAGCTTTTTGCCCTGGGGATTGAGACGGAAGACCTGGATCAGGCGCTGGAACAGCTGGCGGCTTATGGAGACGCCGCAGCTACCCTGACGGAAGCGATTACGCAGTATCAGGAGTCGAAAGCCCTGCTGGAAGCGTCCATGGTGACGCTGGCGGACACGGAGGCGGAGGTGAAAACGAGCCGGACGGAGCTTGCGAAGTCTCGTTCTGAGCTGTCGCTCAAAAAGTCAGAACTTGCGACATCCGTACAGCTGCTTGAGGAAAAGAAGGAAGAACTGGCGGAGGCGATGACAGAGCTGGCCGAGAAGACGGAGGAACTGGCGGACGCAAAAGAAGAACTGGCGGCAAGCCAGGCAGAGTTGGCGGACGCGGAGGCGGAGCTTGCTGATAAAAAGGCCGAACTCGAGGAGGCGAAGACGGATCTGGAAGAGGCAAAAGCCGAACTCGAGGAGGCAAAAGCGGATTTAGAAGAAGCGAAAGCGGAACTTTCGGATGCGCGGGCGGAACTCTCTGACGCCGAAGAAGAAGCAGCGGATATTCAGAGGAAGGACTGGATTGTATCGGTTCGGAATGATGTGGGCGATGTCCGCGGCGTGCGGACGATCGTGGACGGAATTTACGGACTCAGCTACTCGATGTCCATTATTTTCCTGCTGGTCGCGATTGTGGTCTGCCATGCTGCGATCACGAGGATGATTACGGAACAGCGGGCACTCATCGGAGCACAGAAAGCACTTGGCTTCCAATCGGGGGAAATTCTGCAGCATTATATGCTTTATAATGCATTGTGTGCGATTCTGGGTATTCTGATTGGCTGGCTGGCGAGCGTTGTCATTGTAGAGATTCTGGTTTTGCACATATTCTCTTCGGATTTCCTGCTGGGGAGTATTCCGCTGATTTTTGCCTGGAAAGGAGCACTGCTCACGGCCGCAATCTGCTTTGTCATATTCCTGACGGCGACTTACACAGCCTGCGCCAGGCTGGTGCGCCAGCCGGCCACAGAACTGCTGCGCGGGGAAGTGCCGACGCAGGAGAAGCCATTTTTCTTTGAAAAGTGGAAAGCTTATAAAAAGCTCAGCCTCTATTCCCGCACGATGATCAAAAATGTCATGAGCGACAAGGGGCGTATGATGACTACAATCATGGGCGTGGTGGGCTGCATTGCCCTGCTCGTGATCTGTTTCTCCCTGAAAATGGGGATTGAGAATTCCTCGATTGTACAGTTTGAGCAGTATTTCCTGTATGAAAATCGGCTTGTAGTAAACAGCGAGACCGGTTCCGCAGAGGAATTTGCCGGGATACTGGATGAGGGCGGGATTTCCTATACGCTGATTCAGGACAAACTGAAGAATTTCCGCGTAGACGGCGGCAGCTGGGAGACGGCGCACCTTGTGACTGCCGACGATTTTGATGAACTTTCAGACTATATGTATCTCAAAGACATCAACACCAATCAGACCGCGGAAGTACCGGAGAACGGTCTTCTGATTTCCAGAAAGTGCGCGGAGGACAACAAACTGGCCGCGGGCGATACGATTGAATTGATGGATTCCGAAGGAAATGCGGTCGAATTCCAGGTCGCGGGTGTCATCGAGCACTACCTGGCCTACAACCTGTTTGTGACTACAACGTCGTATTACGAGGAAACCATGGGCGAAGAGGCGGATGCCTGCGTCTTTCTGCTCAAGGGCGACATCGATGGCCTGTATGAAAAGGTTCGCGATGTGGATGGCTTCCTGTCTCTGAAAGATAACAGTGAATTTGAGGCGGACGCATCCTCTATCAATCTGGTCATTGCCATCTGTCTGGCGCTGTCCGCGGTCATGGCGCTGCTGGTTCTGCTGAACCAGATCGTCATGCACATCAACCGGAAAGCGCGCGAGCTGGCTGTTATGCGCATCAACGGTTACACGCTGAAAGAGACACGGGCCTATGTGTATAAAGACAATATTATTCTCACAATCCTGGGTCTGCTCCTCGGGAGCGGATTCGGCGCGGTGCTTTCTTATATAGTTATTCGTATCATTGAGACGGGAGCGAGCCGCTATGTGCGGATTCCGAGTGTCTGGGCGCTTATCTATGCGTGCGCGGTAGGAGCTGTATTTGCTCTGATCGTAAACCTGATCGCCCTGCGGAAGATCAAGACGCTGAATTTGACGAATGTGAGTGGGAACTGATAAGAGAATTTTGTTTGCGGCCTGGCTGTACATAGTTGCTTCGCATTTGCGTTGGGGGCTGAACCGTTTGCCGCAGACTGGAATCGTGATAAAGGGGGCTTCGCTTTGAAAGGCAGAGAGAAAATAGCAGCATTGCTGGCGGTTACGCTTTTGGGCTGCGGAATGCTGCAGGCTGGGGCAGCCGAACTGGAAGAATCTTACCGGAATGTAAAGGTGCTGGAGAAGGAAGGCACCGCTGATTTGCTGCGCGAAGAACTGGAAATGCCGGTCTACGAGCAGCTGGTCATACAGGGCGGCGATATCATCACTACCGGCGAGGATGGGCAGGTGAGTCTGATCCTGGATGATGATAAGTATGCGATCATTGAGGAGTCCTCTGAAGTTGAGTTTCAGCTTGAAGGGAAAAAGAATAAAGGCACGATCCATATTTATCTCAACGAGGGAGCCATTTACAACGATATTGAGAATCCTCTGGAAGAAGACGACGCTTATGAGATTGAGACGCCTGACGGCGTGATGGCAGTGCGGGGGACGAAATTCCGAATCGCGATTACAACGAACGAAGACGGAACCTACCGTGAGACGGCGATTACAGTTTTTGATGGAAAAGTGTACGTCAGTGTTAATAATTCTGTAAACGAAGAAACGATGGTAGAAGCCGGAGAAGAAGCCATCATCGAAAAATATTTTGATACAAGCGGAAACGAGATCACAGAGGAAAAGGAAGAGGGAGAACAGGAGCCGTATCTGAGGAAATACGGCAGCGATGCCTCCACCAAAACCAGCATAGACTACAGCAGCTTGCCGCAGTATATTATAGAAATGATTGAGACCGGAGAAATTTCTCTTGCGGGAGAAACCGCGGTGTCGGCTAACGCGTCTCTGTCTGCGGAAACAGCAGTTACAGAAGCAACAACTGCGGAAACAGAAGTTGCAGAAACGATAGCCGCAGAAACGGCGTCGGCTGAAACAGTGAATACAGAGACATATTCTGACAGCGAAATGAGTGCAGAAGAAGCAACGGAGGCAGAGTCAGGGGAAACTGGCGGGACGAATGACGAGGAGGAGACGGAAACAGAAGCAGAGACAGAGACAGAGACAGATGCGGATGTCGAAACAGAAAGCGAGAGTGAATCTGAAGCGGAATTTGAAGTAGAAAGTGAAACAGAATCTGAAACGGAAATCAAAACGGAATCCGATACGGAGACGGAACCGTCGGTTGAAACGGAGACGGAGGCAGGAACAGAGTTCGAATCTGAGAGTAAGACTGAGACGGAGGTAAATTCGGAATCTGAGTCTGAGACAGAAATAGGAACGGAGGCCGTAACTGAGACGGAAGCAGAGACGGAAACCGATGCAGAAACCGAGACGAAAGCAGAGACGGAAACCGAGACGGAAGCAGAGACGGAAGCAGAGACGGAAACCGAGACGGAAGCAGAGACGGAAACCGAAGTAGAAACCGAGACGGAGACAGAAACTGGATCACAAACAGAAACACCTGAGATAGAGGTAGAAACGGAGACCGAGACGGAAGCGGAAACCGAGACGGAAGCGGAAACCGAGACGGAAGCGGAAACCGAGACGGAAGCGGAAA